>JAISDQ010000100.1 GCA_031264605.1 Synergistaceae bacterium
AGGCGCGTTGTCCGGGTTTTATCAAAATGTTTGCCGGGCAGATATCCGCGTCGAAAAATATCGGGTTTTAAAAGGGGAGAGGTTCAATATGAACGTGTTGCTGATAAACGGGAGCCCTCACGAATACGGGTGCACGTATACGGCGCTCGCCGAGGCCGGCTCGGCCCTGAACGGCGAGGGAATCGAGACCGCGCGCTTTCACATAGGCAATAAGGCGGTTTCGGGATGCGTCGCCTGTCACTCTTGCGGCGAGACGGGTTACTGTGTTTTAGGCGACGCCGCGAACGCATGTATCGACCTGATACGCGAGGCGGACGGCCTGATAATCGGTTCGCCCGTCTATTACGCTTCGGCAAACGGCGCACTGTGCGCCCTGCTCGACAGGGTTTTCTTCGCGGGAAGCCAAAAGGGTTTCAGGCACAAACCGGCGGCGGCCGTCGTCTCGTGCAGGCGAGGGGGAGCGAGCGCCGCTTTCGACCGCCTGAACAAATATTTCACCATCTCGGAGATGCCCGTCGTGTCATCGCAATATTGGAACTCAGTCCACGGCAACACTCCCGAGGAAGTGTCGCGCGACGAGGAGGGGTTGCAGGTCATGCGGACGCTTGGCAAAAACATGGCGTGGATGCTGAAGAACCTTCAATACGGACGCGCCGCCGTAACTCCGCCGGAACGGGAAACGCGCGTAGCGACCAATTTCATCCGATAAATTCAATCGCGCGCGTTTCCCGCGCGCGGGTAATTTTCCCGGCGACAGTCAAAAGGAGGAGGATTTGCGGAAATTTTCGCCGCCGGCGGCGAGGTTTTCACATTCGCGCCTGAATCTGTCGATAAGGCTGGGTTCGCGCGCGAAAGAGCGCGCTATGCCGAAAAATTCTATCTTCGTCTCGTTCAGTATCTCGTGCATCGCCGATACTCTTCTGTTGCCGCCGGTGAGGATTGTCGGAACGCTGTTATCGGCGGCGGCGGACGCGGCGGGCGCGAGGAAGTATGGGCCGGCCTTGAAAATATGCGGCGTCCAGTTGCCGCTCACTTCTATCGCGTCGGCCCCCGCTCTCGAAAGAAGCCCGCACACGTATAGGAAGTCTTCCTCTGTGATCCCGTTCTCGATGCCGTCGTCGCAGTTCAGCTTCACCCAAACGGGGAAATCGTATCCGGCCGCGCTCCGTATCTGAGTGTAGGTCTCGATTATCATCCTCGACCTGTTTTCGATAGGACCGCCGTACTCGTCGGCCCTGCGGTTGTAGTGGGGGGTGAGAAACTGGCTCAAAAGGAGCCCATGCGCGCAGTGAAGTTCCACGCCGTCGTATCCCGCCTCGCGAGCCCGCGCGGCCGCGTCCGCGAATCTTTTCTGCACCAGTTTTATCTCGCCGAGGCGCATTTCCCTAGCGGGAGCGCCGGTGACGATATTGGGCACCGAACTCGGGGCGAGCGCCACTATCCAGCTATTGTCGCCGACGGTCGTGTACGAGCCTATATAAGCCAGTTGAGCGATCAGCCTGACGTCGTATCTGTGCACGGCTTCCGCAAGTTTTCTGTGTCCCGGAACAAACGAGTCGCTGCAAAGCGCCACTACGGGAAATATTTTTTCCTCTCCGTCGACCAGAGTCATGCCCGTGACAATGGCGCCCACGCCGCCGCCCGCGATCGCCGTATAGTTGGCAATCATCGCTTCGTCGATGAACCCGTCGAAAGTGGTGTCGGAGACCGCCGCCCGGATGAAACGGTTCCGCATGGGCAGTGTTCCGATTTTTGTAATATCAAATAAAGATCTCATAGCTCTCACCTCCCTGTGAAGGCGCGCTTCAAGTATAGCAGACGGAGGGGCTGTATAGGAATACCGGAATTCACATCCCCCTGGGGCGCACGCGTTCCCTCATTCTCCTGAATACTCCCGGCGGCACGAATTCGTGTATCGCGCCGCCGAAACCGAAAACTTCCTTGACTCCGCGGCTGGAGAGATACGAGTATTTCGCGTCCGTGACCATGAAGAAAGTCTCCATTTCGGGCGCCAGTTGTTTGTTCATCTGCGCGAGCTGAAACTCGTACTCGAAATCCGAGAGCGCGCGCAGACCTCTGAGTATGACCCTGCTCCGCTCCTTGCGCATAAAATCGACAAGGAGCCCGTCGAACGACAGTACCTTCACGTTAGGGAGATGAACGGTCGCCTCCCGGGCCATGGTCACGCGCTCCTCTACGCTGAACATGGCGTTCTTGCTGTCGTTCAGCAGAACCGCGACCAGCAGTTCGTCGAAAATAGCGGCTCCCCGCTGAGTTATGTCGAGGTGTCCGTTGGTGAAAGGGTCGAACGATCCGGGATACACGGCATTGCTCACGATTCGCTCACTTCTCTTTTCCAGTAAAATGAAAGCACTGTCTCCCCGTATATTCTATCATCCTTCGCCGTCAAAAAATCCGCCGCGGGCTCGCGCGACGAATGCTCGAACACGAATACGCCGCCCGGTTTCACCACGCCCCAACTCTCCGCCACGAGGGGCGGGAGCGTTTCACCCCAGCCGGCGCAATAAGGCGGATCGGCGAACACCACGCCGAACCCGCGCGGCGGGGTGTTTTTGGCAAGACGCGGCAGCGCGCGCCTTACGTCGCCTCTCACGCAGGAAGCGCGTTCCGGCGTAAGCCCGGCATCGGCGAATTTGCGCGAAATGGCGTTCGCGCGACGCGTGTCCGACTCGACGCACAATACCGAATCCGCCCCCTGTTCGAGCGCGCGCAAAGCGACCGAACCCGTTCCCGCGAACAGATCGAGGAAAGACGCGCCGCACAGCGAAGATGATCGTAAAATACTGAAAAGCGCCGATATTATTTTGGCCGACGTGGGCCTCACGATTTTATTCATGACGGAATCATCTGCCCGCTTTATAAACTTTTAAAGTGGTGATATTATAGCGCGCATGAACGAAAAATTCAGCATTCGAAACATCGTCCTTGCGGGGCTGTTTACTGCGATGATATTTGTGGTAACGTATTTCCCCAGAATACCTACGGCTCGCGGTTACATCCACATCGGCGACTCAGTAATCTATGTAGCCGCCTGTCTTTTAAATCATCCCGCGGCCGCGATATCCGCGGCGCTCGGCGGTTTTTTGACCGACGCGCTCTCGGGATATGTGGCGTGGGCGCCTTATACCGCGATCATAAAAGCCGCTCTCACTATTCCGTTCACGGCTATGGGCGCAAGAATGCTGTCGCTCCGGAATTTTCTGGCGGCTTTGGCGGCGTTCCCAATTACGATAGGGGGATATTATCTGGCCGCCTGGATGATAACCGGGGACAGATTCGTTCCCCTAGCCGAGGTTCCGTTCAACGCGGTTCAGGCGGGCGTGAGCATGTTGATTTTTATTGCCGTCGCGGCGGGCATGGACAAGGCGGGCCTGAAAAACCGCCTCGCCGGTCCGTCCGCAGGCGGCAAATGACGCTCCTTTCGTTATGTTTACATTACGCCCCGCCGGGAGGCCGCGCCGCTGATACGCATCGATGATATACACGTCGCTTTCGGCGAAAAAACCGTACTCAAAAAAATAAACTGGCTCGTGACGGACGGCACGCGCGCGGGCTTGGTAGGGGACAACGGCGAGGGCAAGACCACTCTGCTCCGTATCCTCGCCGGCAAAGCGGAACCCGACGAGGGGACGGTCGAATACGTCGGAGGCGCGACAATAGGTTATCTTCCGCAGGATATGGCGGAGCTTGGGGACGGCTCGGTGATGGAGTTTCTGTCCGCGGACTCCGGCGTTGCCGGAATGAAAAGACGCCTCGAAGAAACTGAAGAACGCATTTCGCGCGCGGCCGAAGGTTCAGCGGAATTGAAATCCGCGCTTGCCGCGCACGAGGAACTGGAACACGAGTTTTCACACCGCGGCGGCTACGGATTCGAAGCCATGGCGAAAAAAATTCTGAGAGGGCTGGGTTTCGCGCCAGGCGATTCGGAACGTCCGTGCGGCGAGTTCTCGGGCGGCTGGAGGATGAGGATCGCTCTTGGAGCCATATTGCTTCGCGCGCCCGACGTCTTGCTGCTCGACGAACCGACGAACCACCTCGATACCGAAAGCATGGAATGGCTCGAAAACTGGCTCCGCGATTACAGAGGGATAATATTGTTCGTGTCTCACGACATGCGTTTTCTGGAGCGCATCGCAAGCGAGATCGCGCATTTGGAGCGCGGCGAGATCACGCGTTACTCCATGGGTTACGAGCGGTACCTCGCCGAGAGGGAGGCCGCGCGCGAACGCCTCTCTCAGGCGATAGAGGACCAGAAGGAGCAGATCGAACATATCCAGCGCTTCGTGGAACGTTTCCGCTACAAATCGAGCAAGGCGACGCAGGTTCAGAGCAGGATAAAACAGCTCGAAAAGATGGAGATATACGAACAGAACGCGCCTTCGCAGAGCGTTAAAATTAAATTCCCCGAGGCCCCCCGAAGCGGTTACGAGGTTGTCAGCGCGGCTGGAATTTCCAAGCGTTACGCCGATAAAGAGGTGTTTTCGGACGTAACTTTCGCGCTGCGCAGGGGCGAGCGCGCCGCCCTGGTGGGAGTTAACGGGGCGGGAAAGAGCACGCTGATGCGCCTTCTTTCGGGGGCTGAAACGCCCGACGCCGGAACCGTGAAGCTCGGCCACAACGTAAAACTGGCTTATTTCTCGCAGGAGAGCGCGATGAACCTAGACTACTCGCACACAGTATGGGAGGAAGCGACGCGCGCCGGTTCTTCGATGACGGAGGCGGCTCGCCGCAGTTTGCTCGGCGCTTTTCTCTTTTCCGGGGACGACGTAAAAAAAACCGTCAAGGTGCTGTCGGGCGGCGAAAAATCGCGGCTCTCGCTCTTCAAATTGATTCTTTCGTCTTCGAATTTTCTCGTTTTGGACGAACCGACGAATCATCTCGACATGAAAACGAGGGAGATTTTTCAG
This sequence comes from Synergistaceae bacterium, assembly GCA_031264605.1. Taxonomy (GTDB): domain Bacteria; phylum Synergistota; class Synergistia; order Synergistales; family Synergistaceae; genus JAIRKI01. Next base: position 4,929 of record JAISDQ010000100.1, read on the forward strand.
AACGCCCTGATGAGATACGGCGGCACGCTCTTGATCGTGTCGCACGACAGATATTTCCTCGACAATCTGGCGGAGCGGGTTCTCGAAATCCGGGACGGCGGGCTGTACGACTATTCCGGCAATTATTCGTGGTTCATAGCCAAACGGGACGCAATGCTGTCCGGCGATCCGGAAAAGGACGCCAAAACGGAACCGGCGGATATAAAAGAAAAACGCCGGCGGGAAGCCGAAGATCGCAACAGAATTTCCCGCGAGAGAAAAAAATTCCTCGATAAACTGGCGTCCATAGAACGTTCGATAGAATCGTCGGAAGCGCGGCGCGGCGAAATCGACGCGAAACTGTGCGACCCGGCGACGCTCGCCGACTCGCCGGCGGTTCAGTCTCTCATGCGGGAGCGCAAAACAATAGAGAACGCGCTCGCGTCCGATTACGCGAAATGGGAAGAATTGTCGGAAGCGGCGTCAAAATAAAAGAAGATATTCTACCCCAGCTCCGCTTTCAGTTTCATCAAAAACTCGCCTATCCCCATATCCGTCCTGTAGTCCGCGAGGTAATCCATAGGGGTGACGTCCCTGTTGCAAATGGCGACGAAAGCGCCCGCGCCCTTCGCCATCGACGGCATCTGATTCGCCGGGGAGACTTGCAGCGACGAGCCCAGTACCATGAAGACGCCGCACGTTTCGGACGCGTCCCATGAAGCGCTTAGCGCGTCCTCGGGCAGGTTTTCGCCGAAAAGTACCACTCCCGGACGAAGCCGGCCGCCGCACTTCGCGCAAGGGTTGCGGCCGATGAAATCGCGTTGCGTCGACGGCGCGCCGCAGTCCATGCAGCGCACTTTGTTTACCGAACCGTGGAGTTCGTATACCGTCTTCGAACCGGCGGCGGCGTGCAGGCCGTCGATATTCTGCGTTATCACGCATTTCACGAGGCCGAGCGATTCGAACTCGGCTATTATCTCGTGCCCCGCGTTGGGGCGGGAGTTTCCCATCGCTTCGAAACGCCGCGAGTAGAACGAGTGAAACTTGTCGTAATTTCCCCGCATGGCCGTCGTAGTCGCCAGTTCCATAGGATCTTCCACGTTCCACATTCCGTTTTTCGAGCGGAAGTCCGACAAACCCGACTCGGTACTCATCCCCGCTCCGGTAAATATCACGGCATTTTTTGTCCCGGCCATCTTCGAGGCAAGAATTTTCAGCTCAGAGCCGTTCATTTTTTCACCCCGCGTTTCAGGATAAATATTACGCTCCCAAGTATCCATCGTGTTTGCGTTATATTCTCGGAATAGTCGCCAAAAGCAGTTCAAACCACCAATTTTCGACTCCGTTTGTCAATCAGCGCCAGATCAGCGACGGGTCAATCTCTTTCAAATTCGCCGAATTTGTGAGGCTCATAATCGTCCTCAATTCTTCGTTGATTCCGTTCAAAACTTTACGGACTCCCTCGGAACCGTCCGCCGCCAAACCGCCCATGACAGCTCTGCCCACGCAAACCGCATTTGCGCCGAGAGCCAGAGCTTTGAAGGCGTCCGCTCCGCTCGCGATTCCGCAGTCCACGAAGACGGGTATCAATCCTCCAACGAGTTTTATGATACGGGGAAGAATCATCAGGGGCGGCACAGCGTAGTCTATCACAGATCCGCCGTGATGTGAGACCACAATGGCGGAAGCCCCGGCGGCCAAAGCTTTGCCCGCGTC
>JAISDQ010000139.1 GCA_031264605.1 Synergistaceae bacterium
TAATCTCTGGAAAGATAATCTTATTCCGTGATACGGTTTTCCATTACACGCATATTATATGCGCCATTGCACATAGATTCAACGTCCGTCCCCTCATTCACGGAGTCTTTCGATTCATAATTGTTTCGCTTTTACACTAAGCATATAAATCGCGTAAACGTCCGCAGCGCGGGTGACTTCATGCTGAGCGTCGCGTCGCGCTGAGCCAAGCGGAGGGCTGACAGCGGGATACGCGTCCGGGCCGTCTATAAGCGTCCGGCCGCTCATCCGCGCTCTCTCGGACGGCGATTCGCCCGAAACGTACGTCAGGACGTATTTTTTGACTACTCGGACCCTGGTTATCGGAAATTTCAACAACGGGGCGACGGCTCGAACCACTGAGGCGAGCGCGTCCGCCGACGCGCCGGGACGAACGTCCGGTAAGCTGAAAGTCCTGTGCCGCTTCCTTCCGTCGGGGAAATAACCTATACAACACTGTATCGCGAGTCTGCACCGAACGAGTTCCAAATACGCCATAAAAATCCCCCCTATATATAATATTGGGCAGAAAAAGCGGTTTTGGCAACCGGCGTCAGCGAGCGGCGTTAAGTTTGCTCTCAAAATACCGCCCGCGACGGTATGGACGGGGAAATCGTCGGCGGGTAAATTTCGGAAGGCCTTATTGGCCCTTTGCCGGCGCGTCCGGGACTTCGTAAAACGAACTTGCGCTTTGAGGGTTCTTTCGTTTCAATTGACAAATGTTTCCGGCGTGGTAAAATTTTATCCGTGTTTTCGTTAAGTTAATAAATCTTGGGCGGGAAAAATACAATAAAAGTGTTGCTTTGTACTTGTTCAGCGTGTTTTCTTCGCGCGCGGGAGCGTTTTTTGCGCGTGAAGCGAGTCGTTTCCGTATTTGGCATCAAATGGCAGTTACCTAATTATATAGGAGCGTGGTTTTGTATGGACAGGTTCAGGGGGAAGTTGGTTTTGAGGTATGTTTTGCCGGCGGTTCTCGTGATTTTAGCGCTTATGTTCGGAAGCGCGGCGTTTGCGGCGGATAGTAACAGAGTGCTCAAAATGCGCACGTCTATTACCCTGCCCTCTCTGGACTGGGAGCAAACGACCACGACCATCAACATGAAGGTCTGGCACCAGATGTTCGAAGGCCTCTACGGCATGGACGAGGCGCACGGCGGCTATTACAACGAACTCGCCAAAGAAGTCAAAATCAGCGACGACCAGCTCACATACACAATTACGCTCATTGACGGCGTTACTTTCCAGAACGGCGACCCGCTGAAGGCGTCCGACGTCGTCTTCAGCTACAACCGCGCCCGCAGGAACTCGCGTTTCAACTACCTCACCTCCATGATAGAGGATGTCAAAGCCGTCGGCGACAATACCGTCGAGTTCAAGCTCAACACGCCGTATTCGCCTATCGCGCATACGTTCTTCTGCATCAAGATCGCGAGCGAACGCGAGATAGCGGAGCAGGGCGACAGGTACGGCACCGTTCCGCACAAGGCGGGAACCGGCCCCTACTACGTCACCGAATACAACGTAGCCACGGGCCTGAAGATGAAGGCTTACGAGGGTTACTGGCGCGGCGCGCCCGCGGTCAAAGACGTCGAATACGTCGTTATCGGCGACGAGGCGGCGGCGGTCATCGCCTTCCAGAACCATGAAATCGACTATTTCGAGGACGTCCCCATGACTGACTGGGACTTCGTGGCCGGGGCCGCGGGCGGCCACAGCAAGCTGCTGAAGGGCAACAACATCATCACCTTCAACATCAATTATCTGTCGCCGACTAACAATAAAGTGCTTGGGAACCAGAAAGTCCGCGAGGCCATTTTCTACGCGATCAACAAGGCCGACATCAACATGGCTGCGTGCGACGGACGCGGCGTCGAGGCGTATCAGTACATGCCCGACGACTACGTGCCGACGTCGCCCAAGGAAGGTTTCAAAATCTACGACTACAACCCCGAGAAGGCGAAGGAACTGCTCGCGGAAGCCGGATACCCGGACGGCGTCGACGTGGGCACGATACTCACCTACGGCGACGTGACCGCTATCAAGGCCGTAACCGCTCAGGTCATCCAGGCGAACCTCGCCGAAGTCGGCATCACCGCCCAGGTGTCCGTAATGGAGACCGCCGTCGTCACCCCGAGGCTCTACGCTCAGGATTACGACCTCTGTATCTTCTCCGACTACGGCAACTTCGACTACAATAACATCCGTCAGCAGGTGCACAGCGAGTCGACCGGCATGTACGTCGTCCGTTACAGGGACGACAACAGCCCGTTCGACTGGAAGCGCATCGAGGAACTCGTCGACCTCGGCGTCGGCACCGCGGACGTGCAGAAGCGCCTCGGCCACTATACGGAGCTGTGGAAGATAATCTCCGACACGGCTACGATACTGCCGTGCGTCCATTACGCGGTCGGCGTGGCGTGGTCGAATGACCTGGACATCGGCGACGCCGTCCCGACGTACTACAAGATAAGGAACTTCAAGTGGCTCTAGTTTCCGCCCGATAGTTCAAGAAATTCCGTTGCGGGCGTTTCGCGCCGGATTCGCTTGGCCGATACGCCCGCAATTTCAACGCGGGGTGCTTTGATGTACAGATACGTTGTAAAGCGGCTTCTTTTCCTGATACCGACTATTCTTGGCGTCACCTTCATCATATATCTGGTAATGAACATAACGCCCGGGGACCCGGCGCGCGCCCTTCTGGGAGTGTCGGCGCCGCAGGCCGACGTCGACGCGCTGAATCACGAACTGGGTTACGACCGGCCCTTTCTGGAAAAATACGTCAATTACGTTACAAAGATGTTTTTCGAACAGGATTTCGGAAAGTCGTACTTCACCAAACAGTCCGTCTTCGACGAAATCTGGCCGCGATATATAGTGACGATAAAACTGGCGCTCATCGGCATTGTGCTCTCGGCGCTGATAGGCATCCCGCCGGGAATCCTCACGGCGGTGAAGCAATACAGCCTCTGGGACACGATACCGTCAATTACGGCGTTTTTCATAGCGGCTATCCCGGCGTTCGTGTTCGGGATGCTGATGCTCTTTTTCTTCTCGCTGCGGTTGAACTGGCTGCCGTCCTACGGGGCGACGTCGTTCGCGCATTACGTCATGCCTACGCTTACCATATCCATACCTCCCGCCGCTCAGATAATGCGGTTTACCAAATCGTCCATGCTTGAGGCGATACGGCAGGACTACGTGCGCACCGCGCGCGCGAAAGGCGCGCCCGAGCGCGTCGTCATCTGGAAACACGCCCTGATGAACGCTCTGCTGCCCGTCATAACGCAGATAGGGCTGAGCCTCGGCGTCCTGATATGCGGCGCGGTTGTGGCCGAGAAACTGTTCTCCATCCCCGGGATCGGGAGCCTGATAATCGACAGGATTCTCTACAAGGACGAGCCGATAATCATCGCAGGCACGATTCTCATCTCGATATGCTTCACCGTGGTCATGCTGCTGGTCGACCTGGCCTACGCGTTCATCGACCCTCGCATAAAGGCGAAATACACGACCGGGGGAGGCAGGGAATAACATGGCCGAACAATCCGGCGGGCCGGCGGGCGCGTCTTTCAAAAGACAGAGCCAGGCGAGGGAAATCTGGCGGCGGTTCAAAAAGAGCAAGGGCGCGCTTTTCGGCCTCGTGTTGCTTATCGTTATGCTGGCGGTGATCGCCTGCGCGGATTTCATAGCCCCGTACAGGCTGGCGACGAAACAAAATCTGGCTAAAAAACTCGCTCCGCCCTCGATAGAGCACATTTTCGGGTGCGACTCGTACGGGCGCGACATTTTCGCGCGCGTCCTGCACGGAGGGCGCACGTCGCTCTCGATAGCGGTCATGGCGACCATAACGTCCTGCCTTTTCGGCAGCCTTCTCGGCGCGGTGGCGGGCTACTTCGGCAAAAAGGTCGACAGCGTCATTATGCGCTCGCTCGATATTTTCATGTCGGTGCCGGACCTGCTGTTCACGATGGCCGTCGTGGTCGCGCTCGGAGCGAACTTCATCAACCTTCTGATCGCGCTGACGCTCGCTTATTTCACTAACTACGTCAGGCTCGTCCGCTCGCAGGTGCTGAATCTCTCGGAGCAGGAGTACGTCGAGGCGGCGAAGGCGGGCGGGGCGGGCAGCGTGCGCATTATAGCGAGCCATATCATCCCGAACGCGATGGGCGTCATTATCGTGAACACGACGCTGAACGTGTCGAAAATAATACTCTACGAATCGACGCTGAGCTTCCTTGGCCTGGGGATGCCGCCGCCCGCTCCCGAGTGGGGCCTTATGCTGATGGAGGCGCGCGCTTTTCTTCGCACTTCGCCCCATCTGCTGTTCTTCCCGGCGGCGGCGATCGTCCTGTCGGCGTGCTCGGTCAACCTTATCGGCGACGGCCTGCGCGACGCGCTGGACCCGCACCTTAAAAGCTAGGGAGGATGATTCGGTTTGCCCTACCGTGAAAACCTTGGCGACGTTCTCCTCAACGTGGAGGATCTTCGCGTAATCTACAAGACTGACCTCGAGACCGTGGCCGCCGTGAACGGCGTGTCGTTCACGATAAAACGCGGAAAAACGCTCGGCCTGGTGGGCGAGACGGGCGCGGGGAAGACCACGACCGCGCTTTCGATAATGCGCCTTCTCCCGAGCACGACGGGGCGCATCCTCGGCGGTAAGGCCGAATTCAACGGCAGGGACATAATGAAGTTCGACGACCTCATGCTCCGCGCGATACGCGGCAACAGTATCGCGATGGTGTTTCAGGACCCGATGACCAGCCTAAATCCGGTTATGACGGTGGGCGACCAGATCGCCGAGACGATAGAGACGCACAACGAAAAAATCTCAAAGAACGAGGTCAAGAAAAGGGTCGGGGATATACTGACGCTCGTCGGCATAATGCCGCAGCGGATGAGCGAGTATCCGCACCAGTTCTCCGGAGGCATGAAGCAGCGCGTCGTCATAGCGATCGCGCTCGCGTGCGAGCCGGAACTGCTGATAGCGGACGAGCCCACGACCGCCCTCGACGTGACCATACAGGCCCAGGTACTCAACGTCATCAAGGAACTGCGCGAGCGCCTCGGCACGTCGATGCTGATGATCACCCACGATCTCGGCATCGTCGCCCGGATATGCGACGACGTGGCCGTGATGTACGCCGGGGAGATTATCGAGTCCGGCCCGGTGGAGGATATATTCTCTCCGAAAGCCCATCACCCGTACACGGCGGGTCTGTTCGACTCCGTCCCTGACCTGCGTTCCGACGCCAAACGCCTGAAGCCGATACCTGGCCTGATGCCTGATCCGACGAACCTGCCGCCGGGATGCGTCTTCGCTCCGCGGTGTTCCAGGGCAATGGATATATGCGCCAGGGAACACCCCAAAAAAACCGTGAGCGGCGCGCACTCCCTCGCGTGCCATCTCTTCGGCGGAACGGGGGCGTGAGATTATGAGCGAAAACACTCCGCTTCTCGAAACCGCGGCCCTGCGCAAACTGTTCAAGCTCCGCGGCGGCGCGAACCTGCACGCCGTCGACGGCGTAAACATAAGGATAGCGAAGGGCGAAACTCTGGGCGTCGTCGGGGAAAGCGGCTGCGGCAAGAGCACTCTCGGCCGCGTCATTCTCCGCCTCATCGAGCCGACGTCGGGGCAGGTTTTCTTTAACGGGCGCGATATCGCGAAGTTCAAAAAACGCGACATGTACGAACTCAGGCGTGAGATGCAGATAATTTTCCAGGACCCGTACTCCAGCATCGACCCCAGAAAATCCGTGGTCGAGATAATCGCCGAGTACATGTTCATCCACAAGCTTTTCGGAAACAAGCTCGAAACGTTCAACCGCGCGGCGGAACTGATGGATATGGTCGGCCTCGCGCGGCGGTACGCGAACATGTACCCGCACGAACTCGACGGCGGGCGGCGTCAGCGCATCGGCATAGCGCGGGCGCTTTCGCTGAATCCGAAGTTCATCGTCTGCGACGAGCCGGTGTCCGCCCTCGACGTTTCCATTCAGGCGCAGATACTGAATCTCCTGATGGACATTCAGGAGGAACTCGGCCTGACCTACATGTTCATCACCCACGACCTCAGCGTCGTCAAGCACATTTCGAACAACATCGTCGTCATGTACCTCGGCCAGTGCGTCGAATTCGCGGCGTACGGCGAGCTGTTCGACAATACGCTGCATCCCTACACGCAGGCGCTGCTCGCGGCGATTCCGGAGCCGAACCTCGAAAGCCGGCTGAAGGAACCGAAGATAATCCGCGGCGAGGTCACAAGCCCGATAAACGTAAAGCCCGGGTGCCGTTTCGCGGCGAGGTGCGATTACTGCATGGACGTCTGCCGGACGCGCGACCCGGAGTTCGCCGAGGTGTCGCCGGGACATTTCGTCGCCTGCTTCAAGGTGAGCGGGAAATAAAACATCGGCCGGGAACGGAAAACCCCCGGCCGATGTTTACGGACATGTTATTTGAATCCGTTAAATTTCGTATTCGGATTCTTCCAGTTTGATGTTCTCGGCGGCCAATTCCCTCAATACGGGTTCATAGATTTCTTTCGCCGACGGCTTGTGGAGGCCGGGAGTGTTAATTTTGCCTTCCAGTATGTAACGCGCCGCGATTGCCGGAGGGACGCCCGTCGTCCGCGCTATCGACGTCCATTTGCCCGGAACGCCCTCGTCGATTAAAACCGACTTCGTGACGCGTCTGCGCCCGTCGGGGTAAGAAGCGGTTATTTCGTCGACGAGAACGACGAGGTCTTTTTCGTCCGGGGCCAGTACCAGTTTTTCGTCAAAAAGAACGGCGACCACGTCGCGCGCCGAGCCGCGGCTGAACGGCAGCGGCTTGTCGCTGAAGAAGCCGAGCCATTCCATTTTGAGAATGAACGCCGACCACGGTTCGAGCCCGAATTTTTTGCAGAGCGCGGCTTTCGCGCCGCCGGACGCCCCAGCCTGACGGGCGGTGAACCGCGCGAACGTGAGGCCGTCGCAGTCCTGCTCGTCTGTGTCGAAGAAGCGGATTCTGTTCATGTAGCAGATTGTCTCGCACCAGCCGGGATAGCGCAGCGTACCGCGGTATATCGACCCGCACTCCGGGATGCCGTAGGCCTCTATGTACGGGGTAGAGTCGGCGTTCGCGTAAACCTCGAACGAATATCCCGGTATGTCGAGCATGAAGACGTGTTCGTACGTTTCGCCGTCGGGCCACGTGACGACCTGTCCGTCCCTGATTGTTTTCGCCGTGCGCTTGCTCGCGCCGATGAGGCTCGCGGGCGCCCAGGAGAGTTTATATCCCCACGGGTTGTTATTCGCGTCGAGCGCCGGCAGCGCGCCGCAGAGCGAGCGGAACGACTCGACCTTGCCGCCGCGTTCGTGGATCGAGGTTATGGCGCGCGAGGCGGACATGTGGTCGATACCGGGATCGAGGCCGAGTTCGGCGACGAAAACGAGCCCGGAGGATTTGATTTCGTCCGCGATGCCGGAATATTCAGCGCCGGCGTAGGCGGGGAACACCATGTTTACTTTTTTCTCCAGGCACTGTTTGGCGGAGGCGAATATCAAATCGTGCGGAAGGAGCGAGATTACGACGCCGGGGGAGTATTCGCCGATCAGACGCCCCGCGTCGGCCGCGTCGTCCTTCACTGCGCGGGCCGCCGGACAGAGTTTCGCCACGCGCGCGAGGTTCTCGTCGGAGACGTCGACGATCGTAACATCGACGCCTTTGCGCGCGAGATATTCCACGCACGGCGCCGATACGCGCCCCGCTCCGAGAATCAAAGCTTTTTGAGCCATTGAGAAAGTCTCCCTTCAGAAAAAAGCGCGATTTTTGAGCAACAGAAGTATAACATCAAACGCGGCGTTTGGTTTTAAAATTCACATCCGTGATTCGTGATTCGGATTCGCCAATCTGTGGATTTGGGTTCTGTCCGAAATTTTGTTGACAATCCACAAAACAACAAATAAAATGGAATAAAAAGTTATGGGAATTATGGATTTGCTAAAATAGTTTCCCTTGATGATTAATAGTGTTAACGTAAATTACCTAGGGCGTGTTTGAAAACTAAGTATTGCGCGAAATCCAAAAAAATGGCATAAATAAAGCATTGTCTGAAGAGAGGTGTTATAGATAATGCGCCGTCATGAAATCAGCGATAATAACT
>JAISDQ010000148.1 GCA_031264605.1 Synergistaceae bacterium
GGGATACTGCACGCCCCGGGGTCGCTCGTCACTTATGAACCGCAGCGCGTCTCCGATACGTCGGCGTTCTTCCAAACCATGGTGAGCGGCTATGGCGTCGGCAAGGAACTCCTGACCAAATTCTACCCCGACGATAAAAAGAACGACATGCGTTATATAGTGGACTCTCTCGACTGGGAAGCCAATATCGACCCCGACTTCAAGGCGAATCACTATCACGAGCCGATCGAAGCCGCTCCGCGTGCCGAGACGCTGAAGGAAGGTTACGCGGAAAACTGGATCGTCTACGGGTCGTTGGATTTCTCGGCTAAGGAACTTACCGTTCAGCCGGGACGTACCGTCGTCATAAAGGACAACGCGGCTTACGGCCTCATCATGATGGACGGATACGGTTCGATCAACGGTTCGCCGGTAGAAACTCCAGCCGTCATCCGATACGGCGGAAAAACGTCGGACGAGAAATACGTCGCCGCGGAAGCGGCTGGAAGAGGCGTCACGATCACCAACGCGAGCGCCGATATCCCGCTCGTCATGCTGAAACATTTCGGCCCGGAAAACCCAGACGCGGCGAAATTCGTGAAGAACTGACGGAGGCCCGGGGTGGACGAATTTGTTCTGAGGATGGAACATATCGGAAAGACGTTTCCGGGCACAAGGGCGCTCGACAACGTCTCGATAGAACTCCGAAGGGGCGAGGTTCTGGCGTTGGTCGGCGAAAACGGCGCGGGAAAATCCACGCTCATGAATGTTCTCGGCGGCACGGAAAGCCCGGACAGCGGGCGAATATTCATCGACGGCGCCGAGATGGGCCGCTACGGCACGACGGAAGCGCGCGACGCCGGAATCGGTTTCGTCCACCAGGAACTTTCGAGCTGTCTCCACATGACGGTGGCCGAGAACATCTTCATGGGCAGGCTTCACCTCTATAAGACGGCGCTCGGTTTCACCGACTACGCGAGGATAAACGGAGAGGCCGAAAAATATCTCACGACGTTCTCCTCCAAAGCGCGCCCGGCCCAAAAAATGAGGGAGTTGAAGATCGCCGATCAACAGGTGGTAGAGATAATCAAATCAATATCCATCAACTGCAAAATTCTCATCTTCGACGAACCAACCTCGTCCCTCACTGAAAAAGAAGCCGAGCACCTCTTCGACACCATAAACAGGCTAAAATCCCAGGACATCGGAATCATTTACATAAGCCACCGCATGGAGGAAGTTTTCAGGCTGTCCGACAGAATAGCGGTGCTTCGCGACGGGAAACTGGTCGAAACGCTTAAAACTTCGGACACGGACGCAAACGGCGTCGTTAGCCGGATGGTGGGCCGCAGCATCTCGGAGTTCTATCCCCCGAAAAGCCGCGAGTTCGGCCCTGATATACTCGAGGTGGAGGGGCTCTCCTCGCGGAACCTCTTTCAAGACGTTTCCTTCAAGCTCAGGAAGGGCGAAATTCTCGGGTTCTCGGGGTTGGTCGGCGCGGGGCGCACCGAGGTGGCGTGCGGGCTGTGCGGTCTCCTCGAGGCGGACAGCCGGTCGATAAAACTCGACGGACGCGGCATTGTCATCAGGAACTATTCCGACGCTATCAAACGGGGCATAGTATATCTCACCGAGGACCGCAAGGCCTTGGGGCTTTTTCTCAAACTTCAGGTAAAGAAGAACATCACTTCCACAAATCTTAAGGGAGTGACGAACGGGTTTTTCATCAGCGGCGAGGCGGAAATCAGGACAGCCGCCGAATACGCGAAGAAACTGAACATCAAGCTGTCCTCGGTCGAACAGAGGGCCGACAGTCTGTCCGGAGGCAACCAACAGAAGATAATGGTGGCAAAGTGGCTGTACACCGCTCCCAGGATATTCATTCTCGACGAACCGACGCGGGGAATAGACGTAGGGGCAAAATCCGAAATCCATAACATGCTGAGGGAACTGTGCGACGCGGGCACGGGGATAATAATCGTATCCTCCGAACTGCCGGAGATAGTCGGCATGTGCGACAGGGTTATAGTCATGCGCGAGAACCGCGTCATGGGAGAGGTCGCCGGCGGCGGCATCGCCGAGGAGACCATCATGAAACTGGCGACGGCGGTCTGATTTTCATCCGTAAAACCGAAGGAGCGGCGTAGAATATGTCCGAACGCACAGCGCCCCGCGAAGGGGTACTTCGCAAAATAATGAACTTCAGGGAGATAAACCTGATATTCATAATACTCGTTTTGGTCGCCGTCCTGTGGTGGCTGAAACCCGCCTTCGTGAGCGAACTGAACCTGCGCTCCCTCACAATCAACCTGGCGACGAACCTGGTGGTAGTCATAGGAATGGCGCTGGTCATAATCAGCGGAGGTATCGACCTGTCGGTGGGTTCGGTGGTGGCGCTTTCGAGCGCGGTGACGACGGTGCTATTCCGTGACGGTATGCCGGTCGCCGCCGCGAGTGTCTGCGGATTGCTGGTGAGCGTATGCTGCGGCGTTTTCAACGGTTATCTTGTCGCTTACCACAAGCTGCCGCCCTTCATAGTCTCGATGTCAATGATGAGCATAGCCCGCGGGCTCTGTTACATACTGACGACGGGCACCTCCATATCGCTCGTCAATAAACTGCCCCAATGGTTTAATTTCATAGGCGGAGGATATATCGGCAAGGCGCCGTTTCTCGTCCTGACATGTGTCGCGCTCGGCCTTATCGCCGACGTTCTGTTCAGAAAGTCGCCCATTCTGCGGCTCGTCTACTACGTGGGAAGCAATGAGCGCGCGGCGGCTTTCTCGGGCATATCGACGCGCAGGGTGAAACTGGCCGTCTATGTCACGACGGCGCTCCTTTCGGGCATCGCGGGACAGATGTTCCTCTCGCGCTTCAGCTACGCCACTCCAAACGTCGGAAACGGGCTCGAACTCACGATGATAGCGAGTTGCTGCATAGGCGGCGTGAGCATGGAAGGCGGGGAAGGAACCGTGCTGGGTTCGATGCTCGGCGTCGTGCTGATGGCGCTGATAACGAACGGAATGATACTGAACGAAGTATCGGTCTACTGGCAGCAGTTCGTCATGGGCGTCATCCTCATTTCGGCCGTCATACTCGACTATGTCCGCGTGCGCAGGGCGGCGGCGAGGAAATCCAGGGAAGCCTAGTTATATACCGGCGTTCCGGAGAGAAAACGGCTCTGCCTCCGGCATCGTCCTCTATATAAAACAGAAGCGCCACATATCTCAAAGAGGAGGAATGGTTTGGAATGAAGAAGCATGGTTTTAGGTTGTTAGCGGTCATAGCGGTAGTGTTTTCTCTCTTGGCAAGCGGCGTCTCCTTCGCCGCGGATAGCCCGTTCGCCGGCAACGCGGATGAAGTTTATTACATGGTAGCTTTCCTTTCGGGACACCCCTTCTGGGTTGGCTGCCGTCTCGGCGCTGAAGCCGCGGCTCAGCAGCTCGGAGTCACCCTGAAGTACGGCGGCGATCCCGAGTACGACGAAGTCAAATCGGTAGCGGCTTTCGAGCAGATAGTCGCCACGAAACCGGCCGGCGTGTTCGTTACCTGTATCAACCCGGACGCGTTGCTCGGCCCCATCAACAACGCGGTCGACTCGGGTATTCCGGTGATCACCTTCGACAGCGACAGCCCGGACTCGAAACGCCTCTCTTATGTCTCTACCGACAACTCGTATCTCGGAACCTTCCTGATGGACTACGTCGCGACCAATCTGCTTCCCGGCGGCAAAGGCACGGTCGGTCTCATCGGACGCCCGAACCAGTTCAATATCCGCCAGCGCACCGACGCTTTCCAGGCCAGGGCCAAGGAAAGATATCCCGACGCCAGGGTACTCGACCTCGTCGACGGTAAAGGCGAAATCACCGAATCCGCGGCCGCCTGTTCCGCCATGCTCCAGGCCAACCCGGACATAACGGTAATCTTCGCGGCTGACGGACAGAGCGCCGCCGGAGCCGTTCAAGCCTGTAAGGAAGCCGGAAAGAGCGACATCAAGATAATGACCGTCGACCAGGATCCCGGGCTCCTCGACCAGATCAAGGCCGGAGAGCTTTACGGCACCGTGGCTCAGAACCAGTTCAACATGGGTTACTGGGCGATGATGGAGATGTACGCGTACGTGCACGGGCTCGTCAGCCCATTCAATAACTGGCAGGCCGAAAAGATAAGCCCATTGCCTCCATACATCAACTCCGGCGTCGACATCGTGACGAAGGATAACGCCGACGCGTTCTATGTTCCGGGCACCACGAAGTAACGCGTCCCGTTAAACAGCCAGGTTTTCGCGAACCGGCAAGATCGCTCGCCAAATTGCGGCATAAGCGATCTTGCCGGTTCGCGTCAAACATTTTTTTGGAGGATCGGCCAGATGGCTAAATATCTTATGGGCATAGACGATGGTTCCACCATGATCAAGGTGGGAATTTTCAGCCTCCGGGGCGAGGAGATCGCGGTCGGA
>JAISDQ010000185.1 GCA_031264605.1 Synergistaceae bacterium
TCATCCCTCTCGACAGAATGAGCATCTTTTCTCCCGCCGAGGGAAAGGTTTGCATGCCGTTCGAATCCTTTCCCAAGACCCACGCGACGTTTTTCCGGACAATGTCGGGATTGCTGCCCCTCTTGCAGGAACACATGGGCACTTACGCCGATATAGAGTTTGCCTACGAGCCTCTGGAAAACAGGCTCGAACTGCTGCAGGCCCGTCCGCTCTGGATAAAGGACTTCCATGACTCGTCGTCGGAACCGGATTTCAAGGATTGCGAGACGATATTGCGGGCTGACAGAATGATCACCGACGGCATGTGCGAATCGGTAAAATATCTGGTGTTCGTCGATCCCGATACCTATTCGGCGTGCGGGAATTTTCAGGCGGCGGCAAGGGCTCTGGGCGAGATGAACGACTCTCTGTCGCCGGAGAAGTATATCCTGGTGGCGCCTGGGAGAGTCGGTTCGAGCAATCCGGATCTCGGCGTTCCAGTGAGGTACGACGAGATCATGAACGTTGCCTGCATAGTAGAGGTAGGAATCCCGAGGACGGGCCACATGCCCGAATTATCGTACGGAACGCACTTCTTCTCCGACCTGGAGACCGACGAAGTGCTCTACATGCCCGTTTTTCAGGGCGAGAAGGGCAACATCTACAACGAGGAATGGTTCGCCCGCGCTCCGTTCGAACAAGGTTCGCATCCCGCGGTACGCCTCTACCGCGGCGATTTTTCGATTTACATGAGCGGCGACCGAAATATCGGAGTAGTTTACTGCCCCCGGGGAAATCGGTGAACATTCCGTAGTCCTCGGTACTAATCATCGCATTGACTTCCTGAGTTATCGTTTGTTCACTATATAATTTTACCCTAAAAATGAGTCCCATGCCGCTTTTTTTGCTTGTTTATGCCGCTCTTTATAGAATTTTCAAGGTTCCAGACGCTGTTGAGCTACCGCGAAAGATAAGTTGATAAAATTACCTATTATTGACGGGAAATCGTTTCTTTTGGTTTGTCCATGCTGTAAAATACAAAACGTTGCAAAATGTTTTTGCGGAGAATTTTTCGGGAGGTGGCTAGGTTGGCTGAAACTGTAGCGGACGAAGTAAGGGCGAAAGAAGCCGAAGCGCGCGAGGTCATAGCGGCGGCCAAAACGGAAGGCGCGCGGATGCTTGTCGCGGCCCGTACCGCCGGAGAACAGGCAATAAAGGAAGCGCGTCAGAAGTCTCACAGGTATTTCCGCGACGAGGCGCGCGCGGCCGAAGCCGAGGCCGAGGCATCCGCGGAAAAAATCGTCGGCGAAGGCCGTGAATCCGCCAAAAGGTTCTACGACGAAACAAAACCGCGCGTCGCGGAAGTCGCCGAGTGGCTCGTGAAAGAGGTGGTATCCGCATATGGCGATTGAGGCCATGCGCAAGGTCCGCGTGGCGGCGCACAAGTCCGTCGCGGACGATGTGTGGAACAGCATACAGAGCATCGGTTGCTGTCAGGTCATCCCCGGCGGCCGCGAGCATACTGAGGAGCGCGACTCGGAATCTTTGAAAACCAGGGCGCGCCGTCTGGACGATTTGCTCTCGGAGGTTCGTTTCGTGATGCGTTTTCTGGAACCTTACGCCCCCGAAAGAGGCGGGCTCTCCAGAGCATTGGGGAACCTGCCCGAATACTCCGCGTCCGAGTTAGAGACGATGGCGTCCAGGGAAAAATTTCTCGAAACGGCGGCCGCCGTACGCGCGCTCGAAAAACGCGCGTTGGAGGTCAAATCTTCCCTGTCGAGGGTCACGGGGTTGATCGCGTCGCTCGCGCCGCTGTCATCCCTCCCCTATTCACTCGATTTTTACAGTCGGGGAACCGAGTCCGTCCAGGGAAATTTATTTTCCGTCCCGGCCGCTCTGGCCGACGAGTTCAAATCGCGCATATCGTCCTCCTTGGGCGAAGACGCCGAAATTTACGTATCTCCCGGCGGTGGGAAGGACGCCGCCAGGATCGTATCGGTGATATACGCCCGCTCCGCCGCGGAAAAACTCTCGCTTGCGGCGTCGGGGATACAGGCCTCGCGGATTGAAGTTCCGCCTCAGATGGCGGCGCTGCCCCGCGACGAGATATCCCGCCTCGACGAAGAGCTTTCGGGGTTGAACGCCGAGGAAGCCGCGATAACCTCCGAGATCAAAAAAACCGCGGGCGACGCCTGGGAACTCTGCGAGGCATGCTCCGACAAATGGGGCGTGGAACGCGCCAAACTCGAAGCCATACTCGAGGGAGAGCATACCGAACAGATAATAGTCGAGTCGTTCTGGATTCCCGAGGAAAAACTGGCCGATTTCAAAGGGGCCGTCTCGCGGTGGGACGAACTCACCGACATCGTTGTCTCCGAACCGGAAGAGGACGACGAGCCGCCTGTGCTGCTGAAGAACAAAAAATACTTTTCGCCCGTGGAGCCGCTCGTTTCCATGTACGGTTTGCCAGGTTACCGAGGGCTCGATCCAACGTCGATTATGGCCCCGTTCTTCTACATATTTTTCGGAATATGTTTCGGGGATGCCGCGTATGGAGCGATCATAGTGGCGGCGCTGATGATTTTGCTGCTGCGGAACCGGGTGGAGGGGACGATACGAAAGTTCATTCTGATGCTCATAATAAGCAATATATGCGCTGTGATATTCGGAGCGCTGACGTTTTCCTGGTTCGGCGACAGCATAACCAGCTTCTCCTTCCTGCGCTTTCTGATGCCGCTCGGGCATATACAGATTCTCGACCCTATGAACGACCCCATCACGATGCTCCTGGTCTCTCTGGCATTCGGCTTCGTTCAGATAATTACCGGGCTCGCGATAGCGATGTACGACAACGTCAGGAAGGGCGACAGGTTTGCCGCGTTCGCCGATCAAGGGGGATGGATAATATTCCTCTGCTCCCTCGTGCTGCTGGGACTCGCCTCCGCCGGCGCAGTGCCCCTTCCGCCCGGAATTTTCAAGGCGGCGTCCGCGATCGGCGCGATTATCCTCGTCGCCACGCAGGGCAGGGAGAAGAAGAACGTTCTGGGCAAGCTATTTTCCGGAGTGATGAGCCTCTACAACGTGACGGGATATCTCGGCGACGTATTGAGCTACAGCCGTCTTTTGGCGCTCGGCCTAACCGCCGCCGCCATTGGAACCGTCATCAACCTTCTGACCAATCTCGTCTCCGGCGTTCCTTACGTGGGGGCATTGCTAGGGTTGTTGATATTCGTTCTCGGACATGCTTTCGGAATAGCCACGAATGTGTTGGGCGCGTTCGTGCACTCGCTGAGGCTCCAGTACGTGGAATTTTTCGGAAAATTCTACACGGCGTCCGGGGATGAATTCGCGCCTCTCGCGGTAAAGACGCAGTATGTCCGAGTGACCGGCGAATAAACGCGTTCGCGCGTTCAAATTTTATATATCTCAAATGACTCGAGGAGGTTATATTTGATGGAAAGTATCATTTCGACGATGGCGGGACAGTTGGGGCAGGTGTTTGTCGTCCTGGGAGCGGCGCTTGCCGCGGGAATGGCAGGGTCCGGCTCCGCCTGGGGCATAGGCATAGCCAACGAGGCCGCGGCCGGGATATTGACGGAGGACCCGAAGAAATTCGTCTCCGCCCTGATATTGCTGGCGCTTCCGGGCACGCAGGGGATCTACGGATTTTTGATCGCCATCATCGCGCTGCGCCAAGCCGGCATCATGGGTGATGCGTCCGCGGTCGTGACTATATGGCAGGGATTAGCCATCGGGGCCGCCTGTCTGCCGATAGCCATAGCCGGTTTTTACTCGGCGATATGGCAGGGCAAGTCGTCGGCCGCGTCGATTCTCCTCATTTCGAAACGTCCCGAACAGATGGGCAAGGCGATGGTACTTCCCGCCATGTGCGAGACTTACGCGGTGCTGGGGCTCCTCGTGAGCTTTCTCATGTTGCGCGGAATAAAGGTCGGTTAGCCGGACAGGGGGGAATACCATGTCTTTGGCACAAATAACGGAAAAAATTGAACGCGAGGCCCGCGGCGAAGCGGCGAAAATACTGTCGCGCGCGCGCGAACAGGAATCCGGCGTGAAACAGGATACCGACGCCGAGGTTCGCCGCCTCGACCAGACCGCGCGCGAGCGTTTCGATAAAGAGCGCCCGGAGATATTCAGACGCCGCGAGATAGTGGCGAAGCTCGACGTCGGTAAAATTCACCTTGGCGCGCAGCGCAAGCTGATAAGCGAGGTATACGCCGAAGCGCTGAACCGCCTGAGCCGTCTCGACAAACGCGCTTACACCGCATTCTGCGAAAAATTGCTGAAAAAAGCCGTGGAGTCCGGCGACGAGGTGATAGAGTTGTCGAGCGGCGAAAAATATCTGGACGCCGCCTGGATCGAGGCTTTCAACAATAAAAACGGCTCGAAGATAAAACTCTCCGACAGGCGGGGGGATTTTTCGGGCGGTTTCATCCTGAACAAAGACAGGATAGCTGTGAACTGTACATGGGAGATGCTGATTCAAGCGGCGTCGGAGCGTCTGGAGAGCGAAGTCGTGCGCCGGCTCTTCTCCGAGTGAGAGGGGTGGAGTGATGCCGCGAAACGATGATTACGGCTACGCGGTGGCGCGTATTCGCGCGCTGGAGTTACAACTGTTCGAACCCTCCCGTTTGCAGAGGATTATCGACGCCGACGGGCTTGACGCCGCGCTCCAGGTATTGGCGGAATCGGGCTACGCGCGATGGATGAACGAAGGCGCGCGGTACGACTCGGCCCTCGAGGCGGAACTCTGCGCCACGTTCGACGAATTCGCCGCGTTCGTTCCCGACAGGGAACTCATAGACGTTTTCAGGATTCCGTACGATTTCCACAACGTAAAAGTGCTTCTGAAGGGCTTCTTCAAAGCGAAACCGGGCGGGAAGAAACGTTACGACCTGCTGACCCGTCTAGGTTCCGTGCCGCCCGACGACCTCGTCTCGCGCGTGGAGTCGGAGGAATACGGACTTCTGCCGTGGAGGCTGTCGGAAACGATTCCGTCCTGCGTTTCCATGTGGGAGCAGAACGCCGATATAGTGGAGATAGAGCGCGCGCTCGACAGGCGAATGTTCGCGGAGATAATCTCCCTTGCCGCCTCTCTGGGTTTTCCGGGCGTGATATCGTGGACCAGGGCGCGCGTCGACTCCGAGAACATACGGAATCTGCTGCGCATGAAACGTTTCGGTTTCGACTCGTCCGCCGCCGAGCCGTTCTTTCACGACGGCGGAACGGTGGCTGTATCCGCGCTCGTTTCCATGATATCGGACCAGCCCGACGCGTGGGTCAGAAACTTCGCCTATTCCTACGCGGGCGAGGCGGTATCCGCCGCCATAGGGAGCGGCGGTTTCGACTTCAGCGAACAGATGCCGGCATTGGAGCGCGCGCTTGACGACCTTTGCTCGTCTGTCGTCAAGGGGGCGCGTTACAGCACGACGGCTCCGGAGAACGTCACGGCGTACCTTTGGGGCAAGGAGATGGAGATTAAAAATATCAGGACGATACTGGTGTCGAAGGCTGCAAAGACAAACCGCGAGGGCGTGAAGGGGATGATGAGGCGTGGCTACTTCGGTTGAGAACGAAGGCCCGATGGCGGCTCTCGGCAGTTACGATCTCGTGATGCCCTTTCAGGCCGTCGGAATGGAGACGGCCGTTGTGGACGACGACAATAGGGATTCGGCGCCGCGCATGGTGGAGCGTTACGCCCGCGACGGGTACGCGATCCTCTTCATCGAGGAGTCGCTGTACGCCGAATTCAAAAACGACGTGGAAGCCGTCAACGAGAACGAATCACTCTGCGTGATTCCAATACCGGGCCAGTCCGGATCGCTCGGCGTAGGGCTCGCATCCATCCGCAGCAGCGCGGAAAGAGCGGTTGGCATGGATATCTTCGGCGAGAAATAAACAGGATATAGCGCAATGGAGGCGATATGAGTGGCCAGTGATAAAGTTTTGAGGGGAACCATAGCCAAGATTTCCGGCCCTCTTGTTGTTGCGAAGGGGATGTTGGGCGCCAGCATGTTCGACGTGGTGAGAGTCGGCAGGGCAGGCTTGGTCGGAGAGATAATAGAGCTTCGCGGCGATACGGTTTCGGTGCAGGTTTATGAGGAGACCTCGGGCCTGATGCCCGGCGAGGAGGTTGTCGACACCAACGAGTCGCTGAGCGTCGAACTCGGCCCGGGGCTGATAGAACAGTTTTACGACGGCATACAGCGTCCGCTGCAGAATATCGAAAAAGCGGCGGAGAGCCCGTACATCACGAGAGGGATTATCGTTCCGGCGATAAGCCGCGAGAAGAAATGGAATTTCGCGCCCAGCGCGAACGCCGGAGACGACGTCGAAGCCGGAGACATTTTGGGCACGGTGAAGGAGACCGTCCTCGTGGAACACCGCATAATGGTTCCGCCGGGCATGAAAGGCAAAATTACCGAGATAAAATCCGGAGAGTTCACGGTCGAGGAAACCGTAGCGGTGATAGAGGACGAGCGCGGCGCGCGTCATGAGATAGCGATGCTGTCCCGATGGCCGGTGCGCAAACCCCGTCCAGTGGCGAAGCGCCTCGCTCCCGAGGTGCCTCTTTCCACCGGGCAGAGAATAGTCGACATGTTCTTCCCCATAGCGCGGGGGGGCACGGCCTGCGTTCCAGGGCCGTTCGGCTCGGGCAAGACCGTGATCCAGCACCAGCTCGCCAAGTGGGCGGACGCCGAGATAGTGGTTTACATAGGATGCGGCGAGCGCGGCAACGAGATGACAGACGTTCTTTTGGAATTTCCCGAGCTGGAAGACCCGCGTTCGGGCCAGCCGCTGATGAAGAGGACGCTGCTTATCGCCAACACGTCAAACATGCCCGTTGCCGCCCGCGAGGCCTCCATTTACACCGGGATAACGATAGCGGAATATTTCCGCGACATGGGCTACTCGGTCGCCCTCATGGCCGACTCGACGAGCCGCTGGGCCGAGGCGCTACGCGAGATGTCGGGACGCCTGGAGGAGATGCCCGGCGAAGAAGGGTACCCGGCGTACCTGGGCACGCGGATGGCGTCCTTCTATGAGAGGGCGGGGCGCGCTATATGTCTCGGGAAAGACGGACGGGAGGGCGCGGTGTCGGTAATCGGCGCGGTATCGCCTCCCGGCGGAGACCTCTCGGAACCAGTGACGCAGAACACCCTGCGCGTCGCAAAGGTGTTCTGGAGCCTCGACGCGCAGTTGGCCTACCAGCGTCATTTCCCCGCGATAAACTGGCTCAACAGTTACTCGCTCTACACGGCGACACTCGGCGAATACTGGAACGACAAGTACGACGGGGAGTGGGACGACATGCGGGTTCAGGCGATGTCGATCCTGGAAGAGGAGGACCAGCTCAAGGAGATAGTCCGGCTCGTCGGAATAGACGCTCTTTCCCGCGAGGAACGCATGACGATGGAGACCGCGAAATCACTTCGCGAGGACTTTTTGCATCAAAACTCGTTCCACGAGATAGACACCTACGCCTCGATGGACAAGCAGGTGAAGATGCTCCGCAATATACTTACCTTCAACAGGCTCGGCCTGCAGGCCCTTTCGAGGGGCGCCCTACTGCGCGAGGTCATAAACATGCCCGTCCGCGAGGAGATAGCGCGGATGAGGTATACGCCTGAGACTAAGCTGGACGCGCTCGACGCGACCGAAGAAAGAATCAAGGATGACCTGGGCAGACTAGCGGCATCGGGAGGCGAGGAAGATGTTGCCTAAAGAGTACAGTACCATATCCAACCTCTCGGGGCCGCTGATGGTCGTCGAGAAAATAAATGACGTCAGATACGACGAATTGGCAGAAATAAGGCTCGCGAGCGGGGAACGCAGGCGCGGCAGGGTCCTCGAAATAACGGAGGACAGGGCGCTCGTCCAGGTCTACGAGGGCAGCACCGGAATAGACGCCGATACCACGAAGATACGTTTTCTCGGCGACGTGCTCATGCTCCCGGTAGGCCAAAGCATGTTGGGCCGCATATTCAACGGACGCGGAGCGCCGATCGACGGAGGGGCCGATATCATACCCGAGACCGCTCTGGACGTCAACGGCAACCCGATGAACCCATACTCGCGCGACTACCCGTCCGAATTCATTCAGACCGGCATATCGACCATCGACGGCATGAACCCGCTCGTCCGAGGCCAGAAACTGCCGATATTCTCGGGAAGCGGAATGCCGCACAACAGGATGGCGGCCCAAATAGCGCGCCAGGCGCGGATCATCGGCGGGCACGCGGCTTTCGCGGTCGTTTTCGCGGCGATGGGCATCACGTTCGAGGAAGCGTCGTTCTTCATGGAGGACTTCCGCAAGACGGGCGCACTCGAACGCACGGTCATGTTCGTGAACCTGGCCGACGACCCCGCCATAGAGCGAATCGCGACCCCGCGTCTCGCCCTCACGTGCGCCGAATATCTCGCCTTCGAGCACGACATGCACGTCCTGGTCATCCTGACCGACCTCACCAACTATTGCGAGGCGCTTCGCGAAATTTCGGCGGCGAGGAAGGAAGTCCCCGGACGCCGCGGTTATCCCGGTTATCTCTACACCGACCTCGCCACGATGTACGAAAGGGCGGGGCGTCTGCGCGGCAAACAGGGCTCGATAACCCAGTTCCCGATACTCACCATGCCCGAGGACGACAAGACGCATCCGATCCCAGACCTCACCGGCTACATCACTGAGGGACAGATTATCCTGGGGCGCAGCCTCCACCGCAAGGGAATTTATCCGCCGGTGGACGTCATGCCGTCGCTGTCGCGCCTCAAAGACAAAGGAATCGGCAACGGCAAGACGCGCGAAGACCACGCCGACCTCATGAACCAGCTCTTCGCCGCTTACTCGCAAGGCAAGGAAGCGAAGGAGCTGGCGGTAATACTCGGGGACAGCGCTCTCTCCGAGGAGGACAAGGCATTCGCCAAGTTCGCCGATCTGTTCGAGGACACTTATGTGAGGCAGGGCGAATACGAGAACAGGACGATAGAGGAGACGCTTCAGCTCGGCTGGGAACTCCTGACCATAGTGCCCAAAAAGGAATTGAAGCGCATACGTGACGCTTACATAGAAAAATATCTCGAGCCCCTGCTTGTCGTGAAAGAGAGCAAGGCCTCTTGAGGGGGGTGCCGGCGTGGCTAAAGCTCTCAATGTAAACCCGAACAGGATGGAACTGTCGCGCCTAAAAAAGCGCGTGCTGACGGCGAAGCGCGGCCATAAACTCTTGAAGGACAAACAGGACGCCCTCATCAAGGAGTTCATGCGGAAAGCGCGCGATGTGAAGCGCCTCCGCGAAGAGGTGGAGGAGGAATTGGCCGTCTGTTTTCAGAGTTTTCAGTTGGCGCGCGCCCAAACGCTCCCCTCGATGATGGAGCAGGCTCTTCTGATGGCCGGCGGAGAGACCGGCGTCGCCACTTCCTACAGGAACGTGATGAGCGTCAGCGTTCCCCAATTTACGATGAAGGAGCGCCCCATAAAGCTGAGTTACGGCTTGGGCTCGTCCCCGGGAAGCCTCGACGTCGCGCTGGAGCGTTTTTCCGGGGTGATAAAACGGCTAGTCGAACTCGCGGCCGAGGAAAAAGGCCTCAAGCTGATGTCGCTCGAAATAGAGCGCACCAGGCGGCGCGTGAACGCGCTGGAACACGTCATGATACCGAGCTTCACCGAAGCCATAAGGAACATCTCGATGAAACTGGAGGAAAACGAACGTTCCACGCTGAGCCGTCTTATGGTGGTGAAAGAAATAGTCCGCTCGCACTGACAGGAAGCGCAAGGTGTTCCGGTGAACCGGTTCCGCAAAGGGGAGTGAACGCGTTGAGCGTAAGCATAAATCTTGGTCAGTGCATTGGTTGCGGTGTTTGTATGCAAGTTTGCCC
>JAISDQ010000189.1 GCA_031264605.1 Synergistaceae bacterium
CTACAGGCATAAAACGCGGGACGTTTTTGACCGGACCAACGAATTTCTCGGTTCGAGCATCAACCATGTGGTCGGCATCAGGGACGACGTGATGGTTGGCCTTAGGGACATCAACGGGGAACTCAACGACGTGCAGAAGGAGATAAAAGACATCCTAACGGCGAACGATTCCGTCACCGACGCGTACAGGCAGGCCCGTCAACTTTTGGCCGACGCCGGGACGTCGAAGGATTACGACGAGCAGACACGGATGTACGGCGAAGCCGAACGCTTCATGCGGCTCAGGATGTCGTTCGGGGAGCGGGAGCGGCATCTGCGGCGCAGGCGCGACGATCTCGACCGCGAAAAAATACGCTCGGAGCGAATGATGGAACACAGCACCAACATGATGGGCAAACTGCGCCTCGCCACCGAGATACTCAAGAGCAAGCTCGACTCTATGGAGTCGCTCAAATCGGGGGGCAACATGTATTCCACCGCGCTGGCGCTCCAATTCGCGGAACGCGAGAACAAGCGCCTCGCGCGCGAGATTCACGACGGCCCCATCCAGCAATTCGCGGCGGCCCTGCTGTCCTTCGAATATCTCGAGGGCGTCGCCGCCAAGGGCGACATCAAAGCCGTAAACATCGAGATAGAGCGCATCAAAGAGCAGTTGCAGGAAGCAATGGAGGATTTCAGGGGGTTTTTGATCCAGCTTCAGCCGATCGGGCTCGAAAAGGGGCTCGGACGCGCGATAAGACGGCTCGCCGAAAATATGAACGAGCGCCACGGCATCGAGTTCGATCTGGAACTTCAGCAAGAGGACGACAATTTCCCGTCCGTGCTGAGGTCGAACGTATTCCGTATAGCCCAGGAGGCGGTATCGAACGCCCTCCGGCACGGCGGGGCAAAGCACATCCGCATAAAATACACCTTCGGCGACAGGGGCATGGCTCTTTTGATCGAGGACGACGGATGCGGCTTCGAACCCGAAAAAGGACAGTCGGCGGCGACGGAACGCGGCTCGTTCGGACTCTCCAACATGTCCGAAAGGATTCATTTCGTCAGCGGCACGATCAATATAGACAGCCATGTCGGCAGAGGCACCAGGATCGTGTTGAGAGTTCCGATAGGGAGAGATGAAAATGAAAAAAATTAGGATAGTCGTCGCCGACGATCACCGCCTTTTCAGGGAAGGGCTGCGCAGGCTTCTCGAACTGGAGGACGACCTCGAGATCGTGGGAGAGGCCAAGGACGGCGCGGAGGCGGTGGACCTGATACTGACCACCGATCCCGACGTGGTGCTCCTCGACATCAACATGCCCAAGATGGACGGCGGAGAGGTGATAAAGCATCTGCGCGGCTCCAATATACACTCGAAGTTCATGGCGATAACCGCGTACGACGACGAGGAACATCTCGCCAACTTATCCGCGCAGGGCATCAACGGATACATACTCAAATCCTCCAGTATGCCGGACCTGCTGGCGGCGCTCCGCTCCGTCAACAGCGGAGAGTCGTACGTCGACCCGAAGGTCGCGGGGAAACTGCTGTCCAGCTTTAAACGCAGGGAAGAAAACGACGTAATGCAGCTTCTGACGCAGAGGGAAAAAGAGGTGCTCTTCTGGCTGTCGCAAGGATTCAACAATCTCGAAATATCGGCGAAAATGGTCTTGAGCGAGAAGACCGTCAAAAACCACGTCTCGCACCTGCTCAGGAAACTGAACCTCAACGACCGCACCCAGGCCGCGGTGTTGGCCTGGAGGATGGGGCTGATTCAAAACGATACCCCCAACACGCCGCCCGGTTATCAATAAGCCCATTAAGGCCCGGGGCGTTTGGCTTGGCGCGTCAGCGCCCCTTCAGCATCTCATCCAGCCTGTCTGAAATAGCGTCGTAGCCAAAGTTGACGAGCTGTTCCTTAATCCACGATATCAGTTCGCCTTCCGACTCGTAACTGTACTGATCGAGTTCATCCATGACGCTCTGCATCGTGTCGATGTCGTAGTCGCGGCTCGCGTCCAACATTTTTTCAAGTAGCGCGCGGTCGGGCGCGGGAAGCGTGTTCTTGGCGCTATCAGCCTCTTCTCCTATTTCTTCCGCGCTCCTCACCAGACCTTCGAGCTGCAGAAGCAGAGTCCCGACATTGCCGATAAACGTCTCGTTGCCGGCCATCACCCTGGCGAAATCACCGCCTTTCGCCGATATCTCCAGCGCTTCCGCCATCCGTCCCGCCTCGTCGGCGTCTATTCCGTAGCAGCTTCCCTTGGCTCCGTGCACTGTGACGGCATATTCGGGAAGCGTGGACTCGGTAACGTTTCTCAAGGTATCCAGCAATTTCGGCATGTTCTGCGTGAATGACTTGATGACGCCGATGTAGACCGACGCGACGTCGTTGAACCGCTTCATTCCGGCGACTATATCGACGCCGCTTATACGGGTTTTTTCGAGCAGGTTCTTCAGGATAGCGTCGCGGTCCTTCTTGGCGCCGGCGCCATACGTGCCTTCCTCCGCCTGGCGTATCGTCTCGGGGCTCTGTTTGTCCCTCACGAACTGGCGGAGGGCCGCGTCCAGTTTCACCACGTCGATCGGCTTGGTCAGAAACGCCTGAAACCCGTTTTCCAGAAACAGTTTGTCGTTGCCGACTATCGCGTTTGCCGTCAGCGCGATTATCGGGACCGTCTTCGCGTACTCGCTGCCGATCTCCTCCCGGATTTTTTTGACCGTCTCGATCCCGTCCAGCCCGGGCATCATGTGATCCATGAAGACAGCGTCGTAGTGAGTTTCCTCCCTGCGAATCAAATCGATCGCGTCCATGCCGCTGGTCACGCAGTCGATCGTCAGCCCTTCATACGCCATCATCATGCCCTTTGCCACGTCTAGGTTCATGGACACGTCGTCCACGACCAAAACCCTGCCATACGGCATCGGGACATAATCGATGTTCTTCACCCTGCGGTTTTCTCCCTCCAGGAAACGGAAACCCTTGAGGTTGTCCACGCACTCCTTTCCCAGGGGACGGGGATCAGTGACGCGCTGTCTGACGCGCACGGAAAATTTGCTGCCGCTCCCATACTCGCTCTCGACGTTTATGGAGCCGTCCATCATCAGGACGAGACGCTTGCAGATGGAGAGCCCGAGGCCGGTCCCTTCTATGGTGCGGTGGTTCAGCATGTCGACCTGCTGATAATCGGAGAACAGTTTTGGGATATTTTCCTCCGAAATGCCTATTCCCGAATCCTTTACATAACAGTCGAGCCAGATTTCGTCGTCCTCCCTGACGCACGAAAATCCGAGTTCCACGACCCCCTGAGGCGTGTACTTTATGGCGTTCGAAAGCAGGTTGTTCAGTATCTGTTTGAGGCGAAGCTCGTCGCCAAAGAGCCTGTTCGGCAGGTTTTCGTCGATGTTCAGTTTGAACTCGATGGCCTTGGAGCCTATACGCACCATGTTCATGCTCACGGTGTCGCTTATGATGCTCGCCACTTCGTAGTCTATGGGAACCAGCTCGAAACGGCCCGATTCTATCTTGGATATATCCAGGATGTCGTTGATTATATTGAGCAGGGTGACTCCCGAGCCGTATATTTTTTCGAGGTTGAGGAGCGTGTCCTGCGGCAGATGTTTTCGCAGTTCGAGTTCGGCAAGGCCGTTTATGACGTTGAGAGGCGTGCGTATCTCGTGGCTCATGCTGGCGAGGAATTCGCTCTTCGCCCTGCTCGCCGCCTCCGCCGCCTCCTTGGCGCGCGATGTCTCGGTGATATCGTGATACAGGGACATTATGCCCTCGGCGTCCCCCTCGCCGTTGCGCATGGCGGTGGTGGTGATGTTGTAGGTACGCAGGCCGCCGCCTATGTCGATGGTCTCCTGGCCCGTTATCGTCTCCTTCGACTTTATCGCGAGCGCGATTCTCTTCGCCACGTGCCTCAGCAAATCGGGATTGTTGAACCGCGCGAATATTTCCGTGAAGTGCCTTCCGTCGACGAGCCCGAAATTCTGGATGCCGGTGACGCGCAGGAACGTATTCGTGCAATAGGCGAGATAACCGTCCTTGTCGAACAGCAGGATGATATTGGGGCTGTTCTCGATCAGCATGCCCAGGAACCTCTCCTGCTTGGATCTCTCCGCGTTCAGCGTGGAGGCCAGCCTGTCGCGTATAGTAGCGACGGATTCGGCGCGGCTTATGGTTTTTTGAAGCGCGGATAGCTGACGGCTCAGTTTTTTCACCTGTGACTGAAGGCCTGTGTTCTCGGCCGTCAATTTGGCGTTTTCGGACGCGCCGTCCTCGCCTGGGGCGACCGCCGGGGCGCAGGGCGCGTCCGTCCCGTTGACGTCGATACTCATAACCGCGTCACAGCACGCATATGATCACAGAATCGTTCTGAAGCTGATTTGAGATGCTTCCGTCCTTTAAAAACGCCGGAAATATCTCGCCGCCCGAGTAGACGAAGTGATAAGCGACGGAATCGTCCACGCACTTGTCCACTTCGTCGTGTTCCGCCATCACTTTAGTGCCCAGCATCCAGCTGCGCGCCACGCACGAGTAGATGAGCATGCTCCTGCCTCGGATTTCCGCCATTGCCTCGCGTATCTTTTCCCCGGTCGACGTTATGACGTCCTCCGGCCCCATGGTGGCTACGGCGAGCGTGGAATCGACGGGGAGCGACCCGCAGAGTACGAGCGCTCCTTCCGGGGTCGCGCTGATGCACGCGCGGGTCAGAAAAGAGCCGTCGCTGAGTTTTATCACGAACGGCATTGACTCTAATCCAGTAATATTGCCGTCTTTGGCCAGTCCTAACGATTCGAGGTAGCTCAGGGCCGTCATGCCGTTCACCGTTTTCAGTATATTCTTGCTGACGTCAGTCACTATCGCCTTCTGTTTCAGTATCTTGTCCTCCGGCACCGTGGCGCTGACAAACATCGGCTTGACGTCGCCGATCAATCCCAGCAACACCAGGGAAGTAGGGTAAAATTCACCGTTGTGGATGGTGTATGATCTGCTGAAATCATGCTCGTTCGAGATCGACACGGTGCCGAAGGCCGGTATTTGGCGTCCGGACAGCTCGTTTATCTTTTCGATAAACTCGTCTCCCCCGATGTTCGTCATGAAGGGTATGAAGGGCATTATCAGCGCGGGTTTCTCCTGAAGGCTTCCTATCACCCGTCCGTACGCCTCGGTTACGGGTCCGTTCAAATCGTCCGAGACCGGGGAAGATACGCCCGAGACGAACCTCACGTCGTCGCTCGTGAGGACGGTGACGGTAAGCGCGAGCTGGCTCTTCAACCCCTGCACCTGGATGCTCAGCGACGTACAGCCCACCACGTCGAACGGCAGGCGCTCGCAGAGTTTCCGCACTACGTCGCTCTCGTCAAACTCGCAGGCACAGTGCAGAATTCCGACGGAATTCGACATCAGCCCGCCCTCCAGGTCAAGCTGATTCAGAACCTCCGAGACCGCCGTTTCGACGTCGTCTATTTCCTCAGTGAAAGCTGTGAACATCCTGATCATGAACATCCCTCCCGATTTTGTCGATTATTGGCGTTGCGCATCACCGACTCGAATTCGCTTTCGTTGGTTCTCACGATCTCTATGAGGCGGGGGTCGAAATGCGTACCCGAATCCCTGTAGAGAATATCGAACGCCTCTCTGGGCGAGAAAGCCCTCTTGTACGGCCGGACGGAAGTGAGCGCGTCGAACACGTCGGCTATCGCCGCGATTCGGGCGCCTATGGGAATGCCGGTTCCCGCGAGCCCCTTCGGATAACCCGTCCCATCCCACTTTTCGTGATGATAGTACACGATCTCGAACGCCTCGTGAAGCAGGGAATCGTCCTCCTGATTGACCAGGGCGGCCTCCAGCATTTTAGCGCCGTAAACGGGGTGCGACTTGATGGTCGTGAACTCATCGTCCGTCAAACGTCCCGGCTTCAGAAGGACGCTGTCCGGCATCGCTATCTTGCCAAGGTCATGCAGTTTCATGGCCTCGACGATGTCCTCAGCCTTGTTGCCGGTAAGCGCGTATCCCTCGGCGGGGTTTTTGACGAGCGCCTCGACAATGATCCGGGCGTAGCCCGTGGTGCGCGCTATATGCTCCCCAGTGTCGTGGTCCCTCATGTCGCTCGCCATCGCGAGCAGTTCCAGCGTTATCCTGTCCCGCTGCTCCAGTTTGCGGTTGGTCTGCCGCAGTTCCTCAGTCTTTTCTTCCACGAGCGTCTCGAGGTGATGCCTGTATCTGTACAGTTCGAGCTGGAGATGCACCCGCGTGATGAGGGATTTCGGTTTGAACGGCTTGAGCAGGTAATCCATCGCCCCCATCTCGAGCGCCCGTATCTCGTCGTCGCCGTTCACCGAGCCTGTCAGGAATATGACGGGGATTTCGCGAAACTTTGGGTCGGCCTGAAGGACTTCCAGCACGTCGAAACCCGACATGCCCGGCATGTTATAATCCAGGAGGATCAAATCAGCCATGTTATTGCCCAGAAATTTGAGCGCCGTTTCGCCAGAGGTAAACGGCCTGACGTTGTACTCCTGCTTCAGCGCGGACAATATGGAATTCAATATTATAGGGTCGTCATCTACGGTAAGAATGACCGATTTGGAGTCATGTTTGGACACGGCGGCCTCCTTGTCGTGACGTGAAACGGTCGCGCGGCGGCCGCTTCACTCACGGATATGCGCGCGGCTGCGCCGCGCTGGTTCCGACAATAATTATTCGGATGCTTACAGGTATTATATAAGGAAACTGCCAAAACATATATATTTCTCTCGCGTCCGTATCGCGAGTGCGGGAAAATTTTTTTCGCCGGTTCATCAATTCTTCATATTTTTCTGATATGCTTTCAATATCAAAAGGAGGGGGAACGGCGATGGAAAAAGTTATTATAAAAGTGGACGGCATGTCGTGCGAGCACTGCGTGAAGGCGGTGACCGAAGCGGCGGGGGGATTGCCGGGCGTCGGGGACGTCGTGGTATCTCTCGACGCGGGCACGGCGGAAGTTGAGTACGATCCAGCCAAGGTATCGCTCGACGCCATAAAGGCGGCGATAGAAGACCAGGGGTATGACGCGGCCTGAGGGGCAAGCCCGTGCCTGACGGGGCTTCGATCCTCATAGTTGAGGACGAGGCCAAGA
>JAISDQ010000009.1 GCA_031264605.1 Synergistaceae bacterium
CCGGGCAGGACGCCAACGCGCCCGGTTTTGGCGCAATAGAACACGGGAAGCCCCGCCGCCATCAACGCGAGCGTATTGACGCCCGCGTCGGAGAATATCGTGTAAGGTATGACCAGAAGTTCGTTCCGCGAAAAAAACGACATCGATTGTCCGACGCAGATGAGCAAAAAAGCCGCCGCGCCGACTTCGCTGAATTTGAATTTATCGATGGCGTACCCGCCGGCGATTGAAATGGCGCTCTCGTAGAGGTAAATGAAAAACAGAAAATGGGGGAATCTGTCAAAAGCGGACTCGAAGAAATAAATATTGTCCAACAGGCCCGAGATGACCGCGTAAAGACATATGACGCCCCCAGCGGCGAGCACCGTCCCGTGGGGCATCGGGTTTGCCGCGGGAGCGCCTGCGCCGGCCCGGGGCATATCCGGCCCGTCCCCCTCGAATAAAACGGCCGCGAGCGCGAGGAAAACGCATAGCGCAACCACCACCGCGCCGGTTGGAATCTCGACCGTCGGCAGAAAAAAGATAACCGCGACCGATAACGTCATGATTCCGAAAGCGCCTCCGAAAAACCTTCCGATCCGCTCGGGCGGGATCGCTCCCGACGCCGCCTGATTCAGACATACGCTTATGCCCGCCGCGTCCAGTGCGGCGGAGAGAAACTGACATACAAGCGCGGGCACTCCGCTCATGAAATAGCTGAGTACTGTCGTAGGGATAGCTGAAATGACGAAGATCCGGAACACGGCGCCGTATTTCAAGTTCCGCGTCTTCATCAACCGGGAAATTATCATCGGAGAGGCGGTTATACCGACGACGATCGCAAAACAGAACAGGATAAAAATAAAATTGAAGCCGTCAGGAAAACCGATTCTCTCCAGCGTTAGCTTGCAATAACGCAGATAACACAGCCTGAAACTCACAAGCAGGCTGAATACAAGAAATAATCTGTTCTTCAAACCCCATTATTCCCCCAAACCAATCGCGCGTACAGTGGGCGGCGGCGCCCCGCCGTTACCTCACCGGTTCTTCATGTCAAGGGATGTACAGCCACACCGCGGAGGCCTCGGTGATGCCGAACCTGATGCCCATTCCGTTCATGTTGAACGTGAAATGCGTTCCGTCCCGGTCCGATATTTTTTTTATATCCGATATTTCGACGCCCGGGAGGAACCCGGAGGCGTGAAGGCGTTTCCGCAGTTCGTACTGCGCCGTGACCCGCGCGATTACGCCGCCCGAGCCGTCCGGCGCGAGACACATCGGCGACGGCAGTTCGTGCGCCGAGTCGAGTTTGTCGAGCAGGCCGCGAAGCCATTCCTCGTCCTTCCGTTCAGCCTGACTGAGCGCGTCGGTGAAAGCCGCGAGCCGCATTTCGGTGGCCTCGTCGATCTCGTGCTCCATGACGCACGCCACTTTCTGCGCCCGTTCTCTCGAAAAACCGAGTATCCGCACAAAAAAGTCGGTCAGAAACTCATGCCGGCGGTAAATGGCGAGGGCTTTCTCGCGTCCGGCGTGCGTCAGTATGACGTCTCCGTACCGTTCGTGTTCGAGCAGGCCGTCGTTTTTCAGTTTTTTAAGGGCGGCGGTTATCGTGGCTTTCGTCACCCCGAGGTTTTTGGCCATTTGCGTGACGGTCGCTATTTCGCCCGACATCTCTATCTCCAGTATCGCTTCGAGATAATCCTCCACCCGTGAGGACAGTTCGGCCTTTTCGCCCGTGCCGTTGATCATCATTCGAAAATCACCTCCACGTATTCGGACGTCGCGCAGGCAAGCATCGCTGGATAGAGCGGGCGGAAAGACATCGTATCTCCGGCCCGGTACGTTGCCCCCGCCTCAGTGACGTCGACGATCAGGTGATCGCTGGATGCGGTCACTATTTCGACGTTTTCGTCGAGCGGCGTTATCCTGTCGATATTTACATCCTGGCGTCCGATGGCCAGGATAGCGCGTTTGCGTAACCCTCTGTCGGTAAAAACCGGTTTTTCTCCGAAAGCCCGATAGCCAACATCGCCGACGGGCACGCTCGGTTTTTGCCTGCATTCAACTATTTCCGCCGTTAACGTGAGAGCGTCCCGGGCAAGGTACGGGATAACCCGGTCTGAGGCCGTGTCGGTGCCCAGAAGGACTCCCTCGCAGATTCGGAGGACGTTCACGCCTTCCGGAGCGAGCCCGGCTTCGATCATCTTGAGGCAGCACGTTCCCCCCACGCTTACCACCGGCATTTCGCGGCCGGTTATTCCCGATATGGCGTCGCGGCACTCCACCAGACGGGCCATGTTGTCGCGCGTCGGCAATACCCCCGAGGCGCAGGCGAAATTGGCGGCGACCCCGACGATCTTCACCCCGCCTTCCAGGTCTTTCAGTTCGCGCGCGGCATCGGGCAGTTCCGTAGGCCAGAAGCCTTCGCGCAGATCGCCCGCGTCGATCATCATCAATACTTTGTGCCGGATTCCGGCCGAAACGCATATCCGGTCAAGCTCTTTTATCGTCCCGATATCGGACTGAAGCGACGTTTCCGCGGTGACGGCCAATTCTTTCAATTCCGACATCATGGCTATCCTCATCAACTGACGCGGAAGCGGCGAACCCGAGTCCGCGATCTTTCGAAGATTGCGCAGCCTGCTGTCGCAAATACCGCTGAAACCGGCGTCCGCGTAAATTTCCGCCAGCCTCGGGTCGCCGGAGAGTCCCTTCGTGACGCCCCATACGTCTATGCCGTGCGATCGGCACAACTCCGCGACGGCGCGCGCGTTCCCAGTAACTTTTCCCCTGTCGACTATCAGCGCGGGACAACGCATCTTATCTCACGCGAATTAGCGGCTGACATCGACCGAAACGATAGCGGAGTCGAGGGATTCCAGACCCTTGGCGACGTCCTCGGGCCTGTAGTAAGAACGCCGCACCAGTTCGTTCGCGGTGAACCACCATATTTTTCGGACGTACTCGCCGTCGGGGGAGAGCGTTCCGAAATCCGAGTGCAGTTCGCCGCTCGCGAGCAGCCTGAAAGCGATGCTGCCCACGGCGTTCAGCGCTATCTCGTCGTGTTTCAGCCCCTTGTTCATGACGAGTTTTTGAACCTTGAGACGATCCTTGAGGTACGTGTACACCGGCGACCAAAGTTTCTCGACGTGACGCCGCTCGCCCAATTGCGCGACCAGCACGGTCATGAAATCCCCCAGGGCCGTCATGCATCTTTCGGAATCGTCCAGCGGCAGGAGGATTTCCTCCATGGAATTGCGGAATATGGGCGGCAT
>JAISDQ010000238.1 GCA_031264605.1 Synergistaceae bacterium
ACCATAACCGCCACTGAGGACAGGACGCAGGTGGACGTCGAAAACACGGACAAAGTAGTGTTCGTGAACGGCGCGTCCGTGCCGGAGTTTAACAGGGCGGTCGTCCTCGGCGGCGGGGAACCGGAGCTGAGCCCGCTGCCGCCGGAGGACCGGGAAAACGACGCGCTGTTCTCGTCGGGCGGCGGCTCGGACGCGGCCAATGGCGGCGGGGAGACGGAGCAAACGGACGCGGCCAATAACGGCGGAGAGACTGAGCAAGCGGACGCGGCCAATAACGGCGAGGAGACGGAGCAAGCGGACGCGCTGCTCGCGTCAGGCGGCGGGCTGGCGGAACAAGCCGCCCAGGACATGAAAATTCCCGTGGTTCCCGACCCTGTGGTTCCCGATCCTGCGGTTCCCGATCCTGTGCTTCCCGCTCCGGTACTTCCAAGGTACGCATACGCGTCCGGCACGATTAATTATGATTATGCTTATAATGATTCACAATTTGTCCAAAGAGCAGTACTCTACGGCGTCAAATTCGGCTTCGACCTCAATCTCGAAACTGGCGCAATCTCCGGCGCGGAGATCGGTGCGGAAGGCGGTTTCACAGCTACGGGTGGCGACTATTCTTATAACATGCATTTCTACGACGGAAAAGGAACGGCAGGCGCGGGAGGTTTCAGAGTGGAAGATTTTGACGGAACCCTCACGGCGACTTGGCCCGACTCAATAGCTGGCGCACCAACGCTTACCTTTGTCGACGATGGTTCGTATATCATCGGTGGCGCGGACCTGCTGAGATTGAGCGCGGGAGGCGGAGGCGGATTCGCGGTCGAAGAGGCCGCGATTAAAGTTAAAAACGTGGATACGTCTGATGATTCTCTTCGTTTCCCAATCGACCTCGCAATTGTTCCAGGTGGATTAGCCGGCCCAAGCGGGGGGACTATCGACTAAATACAATTCACGGCTGATTTGCCGGTTTTTTGGAGGCGGTATACGGTATGAAAAGGTACATAACGGCCGCGCTGCTTATAACGCTGTTCGTTCTGGCCGCGCGCGCGGGCGCGGACGGAGTTTCCCCGGACGGCGCGGCGGCTCTCCTCGCGTCCGGCAAGGCCGATGAAGCCTTTCGCGCGTATATGGCGCTGCTGCGCGAAGACCCGGAAAACTACGCCGTCAATCTCGGGCTCGCGCGCGCCGCTGTCGCGTCGAACCGCCCGCATCACGCGATAATGGCTTACGACCGCCTGCTCGCGAAATATCCGAACGACGGCTCCCTCTGGCGGGGAATGGCGGACGCGTATACCGCCGCCGGCGACGGAGAGCGGGCGGAAATGTGCCTCGCGCGGGCAGAAAACATTTCCGGCGGAACGCCGGGAACGGGAGCAATGAGGCGGAGCGCGCCGCGCTTCCGCAAAACCGCGCGCCTGAGAGCCGGAGTTTACTTCGACAGCAACGCGAACCAGTGGCCCGAATCGAACGAAACCCGAGCGTGGAACAACATGACGATCCGCCTGGGGAACTCCGACGAATTGGATACGGCTGGCCTGTACCTCGGCGGGCGGCTCGACGCGGCGTACAGATTGTCGGAGAGCGGGACGTGGTACGCGACGGGCGGAATCGCGGCCAGCCTTCGCTACGGTTTCGACGGCGGGCTTCGTGAGATAAACAGGGTATATTCGCAGTGGTACAAGATTTATGGCGGACTTCGGCACGCGGACGGCGTAAATTTTTTCGACCTCGCCCTCTCGGCCGAGATATTCGACTACGATTTTTACGATACGGTCTACTCGTACGGGGCGGAAGCGGTTTTTCTGCGCGCCGTCACCCCGCGCTTCCATCTCATAACGAGGGCGGGGATGTCGAACAGGCGGTATGCGCGCAGTATGCCGCAGACGGGGAATTACGGATACGCCGGGCAGTATTTGCGCTTCATCTTCGGCGAAAACGGGCATGAATTTACGCTTGGCGCGCGTTACATAGACGCCGCCGCCGGTTCTGACAGGCATTCGTATTCGGGGCCGGAGTATTCGGCGTTTTTCAATTTCAAAATAGGCGAGAATCTCGAAATTTCGCCGGGAGTCATTTACGCCGAGGAGCGTTACGACGCGCCGGGTATGCTGTGGG
This sequence comes from Synergistaceae bacterium, assembly GCA_031264605.1. Taxonomy (GTDB): domain Bacteria; phylum Synergistota; class Synergistia; order Synergistales; family Synergistaceae; genus JAIRKI01. Next base: position 2,110 of record JAISDQ010000238.1, read on the forward strand.
AGAGCCATAACCGAGGCGACAAGCGCGTTTCTTACAACGTCGGCGTCACGCGCCGTCTGAGCGAAACGGCCAGCGCCGAGTTCATGTACCAGTATATGGACGTCTCGTCCGATTCCGCTTTTTCCTCTTACGACCGCCATAACGCGAGCCTGGGGCTTGTATGGACGTTTTGACGAAAATCCGGCGCTGGGTTGCCGCGTGTAAGGGCGTATGCGCCTCGCCGGATGTGCTGTTGAGGCTCGCCGCCGGGTTCGCGGCCGTTATGGCGGCGGCCGCGCTTTACGCGTCCTCCCCGCTGATTTTGACGAGGCTGGAACTCTCAGTATACGACATGATGCTGCCGCTCAGGGCGGCGGAAAACCCCTCATACGCGCCCGTGATAATAGATATCGACGAACGTTCGCTCGAAGCGGTGGGGCAATGGCCGTGGCCGCGCTTTCTCATCGCCGACCTCGCCGCCGCGCTCGATCGGGGAGGCGCGGCGGCCATAGCGTTCGACGCGCTCTTTTCCGAGCGCGACAACTCTTCCCCTGACGAAATCGCCGAATATCTCCGTAGCGAAAAAAACGTGAGCGTCACTTTCGAGGGATTGCCCGATGAACTGTCAGACTATGACAAACTGATGGCCGAAGCGCTCGAAAACGCTCCGGCGGTATTGGCGGTGTTCGGGAGCGACGAGGGCAACGTGGAAACCTCCGGCGTACCGGACGCGGCGAACGTAATGGAACGCGCTTCCAAAGGGGCGGCCCCTTACGAAGCCAGGCTTTACAGAACGAGCGGCGGCGTGTTCCCTCTGCCGGAATTCCGCGCGGTTCAAATGGGAACGATAAACGTCGAACCCGAGCGCGACGGCATAATCAGAAAAGCCAGCATGGTGATTTCGATCGGCGGCAAAATTTATCCGAACCTGTCTTTGGCGGCGCTGATGACGGCGCTGGGGACGAAAAACCTGATACTCGGCTCGGGCCCCGACGGTCTCGAATACGTCCGGGCAGGCGATTTTACCATCCCGGTCGCCCCCGACGGTACGCTGCGCGTCCCTTACATCGGCCCGGCGCGTACTTACGAATATATAAGCGCGGTCGACGCGCTCCGCGGAAATATCCCCAAAGACCGCCTCGAAGGCAGAATCGCGTTCGTGGGATCTTCCGCCCGCGGTCTCGCCGACCTTCACCCCACGCCGTACGACCCGCTCTGCCCCGGAGTGGAAAATCACGCGGCCGTCATCGACGCGGTACTGACCGAAAACTGGATAACGGAACCGCTTGGCGCCGGCATGATCCAATATGCCATCATCCTGTCCGTCGCTTTCGTTTCCGCCGTTATGTTCGGTTTCGCGCGGCCCAGAGTGTATGTCCCGCTCGCCGCGGTTCTCGCGGGGGGTATTGCCGGCGCGTCGGCCTGGTGTTTTTCCGCCGGGGTTTATATCACGCCCGTTTACGCGCTCGTTTCGGAGGCGCTGTCTTCGGTCTGCCTGATGTTCGTGCGCTTTTTGCAGGAAGAACGCGGCAGGATACGCGTCGCGTCGCGGCTTGCCCTGGAAATGGAGAGGCGCGAGCGGGCGCAGGCGGATTTGAACACCGCCCGCAACATACAGGCGAGCGCGCTCACGAGAGTTTTCCCCCCGTTCGGGGTTTTCGGCGAAATGGAGGCTTTCGCGGAAATGCGGCCGGCGAAAGACGTCGGCGGCGACTTCTACGACTGTTTCGCGATCGACGATAACCGTCTCGCCGTCCTGATAGCCGACGTTTCCGGCAAGGGCGTGCCGGCGGCGCTCTTTATGATGAAGGCGCAGTCCGTAATCAGGAACGAAACTTTTTCGGCGGCGGGAACGTCCGCCGGGGCCATACTCGCGGCGGCGAACGGCGAACTGTGCCGCGGCAACGACGCCAGCATGTTTGTAACCGTGTTTATGGCGATATACGACAAAAAGAACGGGAAACTGGAATTCGCGAACGCGGGTCACAATCCGCCGGTCGTGGCGAGAGGACGCAAGGCCCGCTGGCTCGATTCGGAGCGCAATTTCGTGCTGGGCGCGTTCGAGGGGATGGATTTCCCGTCTCAGAGCGTTTCATTTGGGGAGGGCGACGCGCTGGTTTTATATACCGACGGCGTGACGGAGAGCATGAACGAGAGCGGAGAGCTTTTCGGCGACGGCAGGCTCATCGATCTCGCGGAGCGGATATTTGAAACCGACAGGCCGGCGCGCGAAATAGTCGCCGCAATAGACTCCGAAGTCGCGTCGTTCGCCGGAAACGCGCGGCAGTCGGACGACGTTACCGTACTTGTCCTGAAGAAAACGCGAAAATCCTGAATCGTCAGGAGCGAGCGCTATTCCCCAAGACGTTTTTTTACGGTGAGGACGTTTTTATCCCCGGCCCTTTCGTATAAAATTTCGTCGGCCATGCAGCGTATCATGTGAATGCCGAGCCCGCCGATTTCCCTTTCCCCGGCGGAGAGTTCTATATCGGGAGAGGGGGCGGAAGTCGGGTCGAAGGGAAATCCAGAGTCGATAAACGTCATGGAAACAACGCCGTTTTCCACTCCGATTTCGAGCGTCACCGGGTTTTCTTCAGCGCCGCCGCGGGAGTAGCTGGTGATGTTGGTGAATACCTCGTCGGCGATCAGTTTCAGCGCCGTAACGTCGCCGTCGTTTCCTCCGCCGCGCGGGACAGTTTCGGAGATAAACCCGTAGACCGAGGATATGCTGCTCGCTTCGCCTGTAAACGACCTTGAAACCGCGCCGGTACCGTTCGCCATCGGATATTCTCCCGTCCCCGTTTATTCCGCCCGCTCGGCGTTTTGCCGGAAAAACGCGTTCGCTTCCGTCATTCCGTCGGCCGACTGCGTAACCGTCAGGCTGTCTATTTTGTCTATCCATGATAGTACGTTATCCGCGCCTCGTTTTGCGGCCTCGGATTTCAAATTTTCACGTATGGAGGAGCCCCCGCCCGGAAGCCGGACTCCGAAAAACACATTCGACACGCGGAACGCGAACGGATTTCCGGGCGGCGTCAGCGCGATTATATCCGGCGGAGCTTCCCGGCGCCGCGTGAGTTCAGCGGAGTTTCCGAAGAACAGCGCCGCTTCGCCGCGCCGCGTCACGAGACTCGCTTCGAGGTTTTGCGGCAGCGGAACGGCGTATGCCGCGTCCCAGCCGTCCGGCACGGCGCGCGGGGTAAAGAACATTCCCGCGAGGGCGAACAGCTCCGCAAGCGCGTCCTCCGCGCCGGACGTTATCGAAACGTAAGCGGCGCGCAAATTCTCCCCCTCAGAGTTCACCGCCATGGTTATCCGGCAGTCGCGCAGAACGGCTTCGAGCCGTCCGCGCAGAGCCGGAATCAGTGAAGGCGCGTATTTTTCGGCCATATATTTTACAGGGTCGTCATTGCCGGGCAGCGCCGCGCGAATGAAAAAAGCGGGATCCGCGGCGAGGAACAGCACGGTTTCGCCGGTCCCGTATATCGAAGACGCGGAAACGGAATCCCCGCTCGAAGAACGGGACGCCCTGAGGTTTTTCGCGTCGGTGAAAAACCGGAATCCAAAATGGCTGCCGTCACGGTTCCACGACGCTTCGGCCTCGGTAAACGCCGCGTCCCCGGCGGATAGAGGTTCCGGCGTCACGAGCCGTATACAGTTTTCGCCTTCCGTACGGAAATTTATTTTCAGTCTTTTGTCCGGCTCTGAAACGGCCTCTTTCATTTGTTCCAGAGATTCTTCGCCGTCCGAGAGGTAAACCACGCTTAAATCGCCGAAGCGCTCGCGCGAGATCAGGAACGAATCCAAATAATCGCCGCTGCTCACCGCTTGGACCGCCCACCGGTTTTCGTCTTGCGCGACGGCGCGGTATTTCCCGCCCAACATGGAGCGCTCAAATCCGCTGGATATGAGCGCGTCGAGTTTTTCGTTCCGGGCGGCTACGGAAGCGAATAAATTTTCACGTCCGTCTTCGCCGGTCGCGGCGTATATCGCTATGTTTTCCGACGAATCGAGCAGGGTTTTGAGCGAGCGCATGACGTCTATAGCGTCAGTGAGGTCGGCGGAGGTGAGTTTTCCCGTGATAGGCGGGTAATCATCGGGCACGAACCCATCGCCTAAACTCTCTATCCATGAAATCCCGCCGGCGAGGGTTTCCATATCCGAAACGCGCATGAAAAAATACGCCGCGCCGGGTTCTCCGCCAGGCATCGAATCGGCGGCGGAAGGGATGGTTTGCTCGCGTATTGTCACGGCAGCCGGGCTTTGCTGGAAAAACGCCGGAACAGCCGCGAATTTCAATATGGCGTAAGTTCCGGAGGCGATTAAAATGAATACCGCCGCAACGCCGACTGATCGCCTTATCAACGACAACACCTCTTAAGTTCTACGATTCGAATATAACTTCACAATAACGCTTACCGCGCGCCGGAGTCCGCGGTACGTGAATCAGCGCGTCAATTTTCGTTTGTTACTATAATACTCTCTCACGCGGAATTTTCAACATCCCGCGCGGATTGAGCAAAAGCAAGCGCGGGCGTCGGCCGCTTTTATTGTAACATCAAACCCGACCTGTGCAGCAGGCGTGTGGCTGAAATATCGAGCGTCGCGTTGTCCCTTGCGACCCGCAGTATTTCCTCGTCGGTGAAAAACGCGTTTTTCGCGGCGGGAAATGAGGCGCGCAGAAAATAGTATCTGACGTAGGTGAAAGCGCCGTCCTCCAGAGGCATTCGGGGAATGAAAGGGGTGTCCGCGCGTTTCGCCAGCGCGCCGGTGAAAAGGCCCGGCTCGTA
>JAISDQ010000255.1 GCA_031264605.1 Synergistaceae bacterium
CAGGAGCACAAAATGCCGCTCGTCGACGAAATCATCGAACTCGACCGCCAGAGCCGCGACGCGCGCAAGAGGGCCGACGGCCTGCGGAGCGGCCGCAACGCGCTGAGCAGGGAAATCGGCGCGGCCATGGCGCGCGGCGATGCCGCCGAGGCCGAGAGCAAAAAAGCCGCGTCCGAGGAAATGGCGGCGGAACTCGCGGACCTGGAAATTCAGGAGGAGCGCCTGGGGGCTCTCGTCAAGGAGAAGATGATGCTGATACCCAACATCATCGACCCGTCGGTTCCGATAGGGCGCGACGACAGCGAGAACGTCGAGGTCGAGCGCTTCGGCGAGCCGTCCGCGCCGGATTTCGAAATTCCCTATCACGTCGACATCATGGAGAGTTTCGGGGGAATCGACCTCGACACGGCGAGAAAAACCAGCGGGAGCGGATTCTACTACCTCTGCGGGGACGTAGCCCGCCTGCACTCCGCCATTTTGTCGTACGCGAGGGATTTCATGATAGACAGGGGTTTCACCTACTGCGTCCCCCCCTTCATGATTCGCGGCAACGTGGTCAGTGGGGTCATGAGCTTCGCCGAGATGGAGAACATGATGTACAGGATAGAGGGCGAGGATCTGTATCTCATCGGCACCAGCGAACACTCGATGATAGGCAAGTTCATCGACACGATCCTTGACGAAGAGAGCCTCCCGCAGACCTGGACGAGCTATTCGCCCTGTTTCCGCAAGGAAGTCGGCGCGCACGGCATAGAGGAACGAGGGGTGTACCGGATACACCAGTTCGAGAAGCAGGAGATGATAGTGGTCTGCAAGCCGGACGACAGCCCCGGCTGGTTCGTCAGGCTCTACACGAACACTGTGGATTTCTTCCGTTCTCTAGATATACCCGTGCGGACGCTAGAATGCTGTTCGGGAGACCTGGCCGACCTCAAGGTAAAGAGCGTCGACGTGGAAGCGTGGTCTCCCCGCCAGCGGAAATACTTCGAAGTGGGGAGCTGTTCGAACCTGGGCGAGGCGCAGGCCCGCAGGCTGGGAATCCGCGTCCGGGGCAAAGATAAAGGAAACTACTTCGCGCATACCCTCAACAACACCGTCACGGCGCCGCCGCGCATGCTGATAGCGTTTCTGGAAAACAACCTGAAAGCCGGCGGAAGCGTCTCCATCCCCGCGCCTCTGCGGATGTACATGGGAGGGAAAGAAGCTATCAGGGCATAAACAGCCGCCGAGTGACACGACCGCGCCCAAGGATAAAAGGGCGCGGTCGTGTCCGTTGCGAAATTTGAATCAGAACGACGAGAACATCTCCTCGTCGAACTGGGTGCCGGGGCCTATGTTTTTTCTCAGTTGAATCTTTGGCATTTGCACCACCACTATGCCGGACGGCTCGTCGACGTGATATTTCTCGGCGTCGTTCTCAGTGTTGTAACCGATGACCGTATTGGGCGGAATCACGTTGTGCGAGTCCACTATGACGCGGCGGAGCTTGCAGTTCTCGCCTATCACCACGCCCTGGCCGACAATGCATTCCTCCAGCACGGCGCCGGGATTTATCACGCAATGGCGCGAGAGGACACAACGGTGGACCACGGCGCCAAGAACCTGGCTCGCCTCCGCTCTTAGACATCCCTCTACCGAACTGCTCATCCCCTTCGCGGGATACGTGAAGCCGGGAGGGTCGGAGTAGGATACCGTGCGTATCGGCCACTGCGAGTTGTAGAGCGTCAGTGCCGACGGATGCTGAAGCAGGTCCATATGAGCTTCCCAGTAAGCCTTTAGCGACCCTACGTCCTTCCAGTAAGGACGGTCATTGCCGGGCAATACGTTCGTAGCGAAGTCGTAAGCCATCACCTTGCATTTACGGTAAAGCGCCGGCAGCAGGTCTTTGCCGAAGTCGTGACTGCTGGATTCGTTTTTACTGTCGGTCAGTATCGCTTCTTCGAGTATCTCGCGCGAGAAGATGTAATTGCCCATCGAGACGTAGCTGAATCCTGGGTTGGATTTCACCTCGGGCGGGTTTTGGGGTTTCTCCACAAAACCGTTTACCGCGCCGGCCTCGTCTGTCGATATACATCCGAACTGCGACGCCTCGCTGACGGGAACCCTGTTCGCGGCAACAGTGACGTCCGCCTTGTTGTCGTAGTGAAACTGAAGCATCTGGTCGATGTCCATCTTGTAAATGTGGTCCGCGGCAAATATGCAGACGTAATCGGCGTTGAACATCGTGACGAGATGCAGGTTCTGGTAAATCGCGTCCGCCGTTCCCTCGTACCATCGCTCGTCGGTCCACATCTGAGCCGGAGCCACGTTTACGAAGAAACTCCTGCCGCGAAGCGCGGGGCCGAATTGCCAGCCTTGCGTGATATGTTCCTGAAGCGATTGGCTCTTAAACTGCGTGAGGCAATAAATGGAGTATATGCCGCTGTTCACCAGGTTCGAGAGCGCAAAATCCACTATCCTGTACTTTGCCGCAAACGGTACGGCCGGCTTCGCCCTGTACTTGGTCATGGGCATCAGCCGTTCGCCCTTCCCTCCAGCCAGAACCATGGCAAGCACTCTGCCATATCTTCCCTGGACCATCTCTTTCTCCCCCTCCGCTTTTTTTTAAAAAACGCCGGACGAGCGTGCCGACGATTTCCCGTTGACCCGAGGCTAAGAAGGCAATTCTCCGCTTCGCAGCCCGTTATAGAGTTCCATATAGGACGACGTCGATTTGTTCCAGGAAAAATCGGACGACATCGCGTTTTTGAGGAGCGCGTTCCACCTGTCTTTATCGCGGAACACCCCTATCGCCCTGTACATGGCTTTCAGCAATTCATCCGTGGAATAGTCGCTGAACACGAAACCGGTTCCGTCGGAGGAACCGTCGAAGTCGATCACCGTGTCGGCAAGACCGCCGGTGCCGCGTACCACCGGAATGGAGCCGTATGCCATCCCTATGAGCTGCGAGAGCCCGCAGGGTTCGAACAGGGACGGCATGGCGATGATATCGGAGCCGGCGTAAGCCAGGTGCGCAAGCTCGTCGTCGAAACCGATGCGGCACCAGAAGTAATCGGGATAAGTCCGGGCGAAACGCCGCGCCCAGTCCTCGTACTGCGGCACCCCCGAACCTATCACCACGGCGCGGCAGTTATCCACCATGAGCCAGTCGAGCATGGTGAAAAGTATGTCGATTCCCTTCTGTTGAACCAGCCTGCCGACGAACGCCACGATGGGCTTGCCGTCGTCCTCCCAGTGACAGATTTCGACCAGGCGCTTTCTGCACTCGGCCTTCCCGGACATATCGTTTACGTCGTAACGCGCCGGAATCAGCGTGTCGTTTTTGGGACTCCACACATCGTAGTCGATGCCGTTCAGGATGCCGGACAGCTTCCCTTTCATCTCGCTGAACACACCATGAAGCCCGAAACCGCCCTCAGGGGTCTGGATATCCCAAGAGTAGTGGGGACTGACGGTCGTTATCACGTCCGAGGCGATAGCGCCGCCCTTCAGAAGGTTCGACTGACCGTAATACTCCACGCCCTCTATCGAAAAAGCCTCCCGCGTAATGCCCCACGACGTCAGCATCGACGGGTCCATTATCCCCTGATGAGCCAGATTGTGTATCGTGAATACTACGTCATAATCGGATCTGAGCGCCCTGTAATGTCTGTGCCAGCGAAGGGCGATGGGAAGTATCGCGGCCGACCAGTCATGGACGTGGAATATGTCGGGTTTCCATCCCGCGGCCGCCGGTATCTCCAACGCAGCCATGGATAGAAACGCGAACGGCATGACCGAGGCGGCGGACAGCGATTGGGGATATATGGACGGGTTGTCGAAAAGCTCATCGTTTTCAAGAAGGTACACCGGCACGCCCTCCACCTCCGCGAGGTACACCCGGGCCGAATACACGCGCCAGTTCAGCGCGGCGTGAATCTCCCGCGGAAGGGCTGAACATTTGCAGCCGCTGCGCTCCACGTATTCCATCACGCCCGGGAAAGCGGGGAGCAGCACGCGGGCATCCACCGATCTGCTCCTGAGCGCCTTCGGAAGAGCGCCCAACACGTCCCCCAGCCCTCCCTGTTTGGCAAGGGGGGCCATCTCGACCGTGACGTTGAGTACCTTTACGGGAGCGTCTTTGGAATTCATTTGCCGTTCCCTCCTAATGCCCGCGGAACACCGTGCCGTAGGCTTTTTCGCAATATTCCTTGACAACTCTGTGCGTGTTGAAATAACTGGCGTTCAGCGCTATGGTCTCCTTCATCATCCATATCCACTTGCCCCTGTCGCTATAGTACATGGGGATTATCTTATCCTCCAGCTTGTTGTAGAGGTCCATGGCGTCCTGTTTTTCGTCGTACTCTATCAGGTCGACCTCGGTCGGGTTCGGGCCTATCGACCAACCGGTCACACCCTCGATCCATCCCTCTATCCACCAGCCGTCGAGCACCGAGAAGTTCATGACGCCGTTGTGCACGCACTTCATGCCGCTCGTGCCGGACGCCTCCCTCGGGCGTATCGGGGTGTTGAGCCATACGTCGACCCCGGAGGTGAGAACCTGGGCGAGTTCCATGTTGTAATTCTCGAGAAAGGCCGTAGGTATGGCCGCCCCAATTTCTTTGGATATCTCGATGATGTGCTTTATTATATCCTTGGCCGGCTGGTCGTGAGGATGAGCCTTCCCCGCGAATATAAACTGCACCTGTCCCGCGCCGACGTCCAGCAGTCTCTTGACGTCGGTGAAAAGAAGGTCGGCGCGTTTGTAAGTGGCCGCCCGCCTCGCGAAACCTATTGTGAGCACGTCCGGGTCGAACTCGATGCCGGTCTGTTCGAGCACGTGGGCAAAGAGGCGCATCTTGGCGGCCTGGTGAGCCTTCCATACATCCTCGTCGGGCAGTTGAAGGGCCTGGATCAGCCGGCTCGGGTCATTGCGCCACGCCGGGATGTACTTATCGTAAAGCCGCGCGAAGCCCGGACAGGTCCACGTGATGGAGTGCACCCCGTTGGTGACGTAATCTATCTTCTCGCTGTCGAACATCTTCCTGCTGACATCCGCGTGTTTCTTCGAAACGGCGTTCACATAGCGGCTGAACTTGAGGCCAAGGTCGGTCATCGACACGCCGTTGCCTCCCAGCATCCTGCGAAGCTGCGAGGCGTTGTTCTCCTCCACCACGCCTGATATCAGGTCGTATGGGAAATAATCGTGCCCGGCCGGAACCGGCGTATGGGTTGTGAATATCACTTCCTCACGGACCTTGTCGAAATCCTCGTATCCCAGTTCCCTAGTGAGTTCCAGCGATATGAAACCCGCGTGCCCCTCGTTGAGGTGGAACGTCTTCACGTTGTTGTAGCCGAGATCGCGAAGCAGCCTCAACCCCGCCACGCCAAGAATCATCTCCTGGCAGAGGCGGTAGCGGTCGTCGCCCCCGTAAAGTTCCCAGGTCAGCCTGCGGTCGGACGGCGTGTTCTCCTCTATGTCAGTGTCGAGGAAATATATCGGCAGAGGATAGCCGGAATGCCCTACGTACGCGTAGCCCCACGCGCGCACCTGTATCTGACGGCCCTCGAGTACTATGGAGACCCTGTTGTCGAGCCTCGTGAGAAGTTTTTCCGGTTCCCACTCGGAAGGTTTCTCGACCTGTACGCCGTCCTCGGACAGCTCCTGCCTGAAATATCCCTTGCGATAGAGCATCGTGACGCCTACGGCGGGAACTCCAAGATCGGCGGCGCTCTTCAGGATATCGCCCGCCAGTATTCCGAGACCGCCCGAATAAGTCGGAATATGCTGGGATATTCCTATTTCCATGGAGAAGTAAGCTACATTCCTGAAAATCGGGTTGCGCTCGAAAGTGTTCACCATGGATGTGGTGATGTTCTCGCCGTATGTCAGTATCGACATCTTTACATGACCTCCGCTTTGTGAAATTTTTTTTAAATAAAACTATGTCTTTTTTAGCTGCCGGGCAGGGCGAAACCCAACTCGCCGGCAAATTCGAGAAGCGCGTCCGACGGAGCCGAGGCGCGTTCTTCGAGCATGGCCCACACCGCGTTCTGAAGCCTCCATTTGTCTATTGCAATTCCGAGTATCCCCGCTCTCCTCCAAAGTTCGAGCAATCCGGCGAAGGTGTTTTCGTCGTTTCGTTCGTCGGCCCCGACAAGATTATCATAAAACGCCAGTTCCATTCCAGGGGCCAATTCGGATACGGACGGATCGATTCCCATACCGGCGGCCTCCGATATCAGAGATTCGAGTTTCGAGCCTGGCGTCAGAAGGTCCAGTATCGACTCCGCCCCGTCGCGCAGTTCCTCCGCTTTTCGCGAGTAAACGAGCTTGCCGGCGGACGCCAGGAACGGGGTGGATTCCACCTTCATAAGGTGCAGTTGAGCCAGCAAACGCTGGTTTTCGTGGAGAAGAGTCCGGGCGTACTCGGCGTGTTCCCGTTCGGCGCTGCGGGTGCGCTCCAACGCTATTCTGCTCTTGTCGTCCGCGGTGAGATCGGCGAAACGCCAGGGGCCGAGTTCAAAATTCCGCTCGGCGTATCCGGTGATGGCAAAAATATCCCCCACGCGGAAAATCTCCCAGGTTTCAGCGCTGTTTGGGATGCCCTTCCCCGATAAGCGGCAGACGTCGTCAAGCCCGCCGGACGCCATCACCATGGATCCTCCGCTCCAGGATTCCAGCGTGCGCGTGTCGAGCGCTTCCTCCCCGGCCACTTCCATTTCCATGTTCGCCGACTGGCAGACCTCCACGTCGCGGGATATCTTGAACGCGTAGAAGTTCCGCCCGGCTTTCATCAGCGAGGCCATGGCCGCGACGTCGCGAACGCTCCTGCGGTTCGGGAACACCGTATGCTTCACCACGTCGAAACCGGTCCTCAATTCCTCGGCGTTGCCGCGCGTGCGCCTCAAGGAGTTCAGAAAATCCGGTTCGAGGTCGACGCCCGATACCGTCCTCGTATGCTCGACGGCCCTTATGGCGTAAGCCAATATCTGTCTGGTCTCGATGCCGGCAATATCGTTGAAAAACCAACCGCACGACGTGTACATGAACATGCGCATCCGCTGCGCTTCCAGCAAAGTCATGACGCGGCGGTCGGCGGCGGGATCGGCGCCGCAGCGCGCCGCCAGAAACGCGCGTTTTTTCCCGCGCACTTCATCGGCCGACAATCCGGACAGATCGTCGAGGTACAGCTCTATGGCGTCGTCGCGTAGCGCCCACGGCGAGTCGCATAAAGGTTTCAACTGATCCTCGTATATTTCGTCGATGGCGTCGCGGATTTTGTCGAGCGCGTCGCGCAGCGGTTTTCGCCATGATTGATCCCACCACGGTTCCCCCCCCGTATGGCATCCGCAGTCGCTTCGCCATCTCTCGATCCCGTGAGCGCACGACCATGAAGTACGCTCGGAAATTCTGCACTCCCACTTGGCGGGATGGTTCCTGAGAAACGCGGCGATATTGGTGAGAGCCACGTCCGGCGAATTGTACAGCACTTGCGCCGCCCGGGCCAGGGCCATTTCGCCGAAACGGTGATGGTGTCCGTATGACTCTCCGTCAGTGGCTATGGTCAGAAGCCGCGGCTCGCCGTCCCGGGGCAGTTTGCGCAGCAATGAATCCGCGAAAAAATCCCCGTTGTCGAGAAGCCCTCCGAAAGCTATGTCGTGCGCGATACTGCCGTAATAGAAAACAAGCGTTATCGTCCGCCCCGAAGGGAGCGTCATGAAATAGGGCCTTGTGACGTCGAGCCCATCGCCGCCCGGCGTCTCCTCCCAATTCCCTCCCGGAGAACGTACCGAGGCGCACTGATGAGGGGCGAGTATGGTGAATTTTATCCCCTCCGCCGCAAGCGCTTCGAGCGAAGCGGTATCGGCGGCCGTCTCGGGAAGCCACATGCCATCGGGTTTTCTCCCGTATCTGACCGCGAAATCGGCGGCGCCCCATCTGACCTGAGTCTTTTTGTCCCTGTCGTTCGAAAGCGGCATTATCATGTGGTTGTACGCCTGAGCAACGGCGCCGCCCGCGCCAAGCGCGCCTGACGCCTCCCGGTCCGCTTTCAGTATGCCCTCCGCGAGCAGCGGGTCGCGCGCGGCAATCCAGTTGTGAAGGGTGGGGCCGATGTTGAAGCTGATATGTCTGTAATTATTGTTTATATTTACGATATGGCCGGAACCGTCAAGCAGTCTGGCGGCCATGTTCGGTTTATAGCACTGCTCGTACACGCATTCGTTCCAGTCGTGATAAGGGGCCGCGGTGGCGTCCAAAAGCACGGATTCGAGCCACGGGTCCTCCCTCGGCGGCTGATAAAAATGCGCGTGGATACAAACGCAATGTGCTGCATCCAAACGCCACACCTCCAGTCAATAAAATGATTATACCCCACTATAATACATAAGATACAATTATCGGAACTGATTCGGATATAATTGCCGCGGAAAGAATAACGGAGGGACGAGATGTGCTTGAAGATTTATCCCAGCATGTGCTGGATATAGCCGAAAACAGCATAGCCGCCGACGCCGCGGACGTGTCGGTGGAGATTGCCGAGGACGAAGGGGGAAACAGGCTCTCGATGACGGTCGAGGACAATGGCAAGGGCATGTCTCCCGAATTCATGAGCCGGGTGACCGACCCTTTCACCACGACGCGCACGACGAGAAGGGTAGGCATGGGGATTCCCTTTTTGAAACAGTCGGCGGAGTTATGCGGCGGCGAGTTCATCCTGCGCTCGCAGGTGGGCGTCGGCACTCATACCGAGGCGGTTTTCGCCTACGACAGCATCGACCGCCCCCCGCTCGGCGACATGCCGGCGACCGTCATGGCGCTCTTCATGGGGCATCCCGAGATAAACTGGAAATACGTCCACAAAATAAACGGCGAGGAATTTTCCCTGTCCACCGAAGAACTGGTCGAAGTCCTGGAGGACAGGGACCTGCTCCGCACGACCGAAGTCGGCCTGTGGATCAGGGATCAGATAAAAGAAGCGCTGGAGGGGATGAGAA
>JAISDQ010000272.1 GCA_031264605.1 Synergistaceae bacterium
TCCTCCGCGAGATATCTGCTCTCCTCCATCGAGGCGACGGCTTCGGTATCGCATACCTGCAAGGGTCTCGGATGCTGATGAGTGATCGTGGCAAGATCCGCCGCGGTCAATATTTTCCCGGATTCGACGAGCGTATCGTCCCCGTCGGTGAAATCCTCCATCAGCAGGAAAGATTCGAGAGAGTGTCTGAAGGCGGCTTCCCCCACTATCACTTTCAGGTGCTCGTTCCCGTCCTGAACTACCAATTCGGTCACCGAACGTCCCGGAGTCAGTATGTCGAGGATGACGCTCTCCGTGCAGACGTTTCCGCGGTACTTGTTAGCCAGATCACCGACCCCGTTTCCGATTACGTCGACGAGAACTCTTCCCCGCAGGAATTCGACGGCTTCATTGGATGACAGGTCGTTATCGCGTTTTATATTGGCGACCTCCTGGTCGAAGTCTTCTTTCCAGACCAGCTCGTCGGCCACAAAAGCGCTGTCCCCTTCCTCTTCCACGCGCACCCGGTTCACCGGAGCGACCTTTCGGAGAATCGTCTCGATGTGCTTGTCGTTTATGGAGACGCCTTGAGTCCTGTAGACCTCTTGGATGCCGTCCAGCAGATAACGCTGGACTTCCTCCAATCCCTCTATCTTCAGAAGGTCGGAAGGATTCTTGTAGCCTTCCGTCAGTTCCTGGCCTTTCTTGAGCGTTGCGCCCACCTGAATATCAGTCTTGAGACTCTGCCCCGCCTGAATGTTCCAGGTAACTCTTTCCTCGGCGCCGTCCTCGTTTTCCACTTCGACGATGATCTTTTTCTTGCCTTCGGTCTCGCGGATTTCCACTATCACCCCGTCGCGTTCGGCGAGCATGGCAACCTTTTTTGGGCGGCGTATTTCGAACAGCTGCTCGATGCGCGGCAAACCCTGGGTGATGTCCTCGCCCGTAAATTGTCTGACTCCGCCAGTGTGGAAAGTTCTCATCGTGAGCTGAGTGCCCGGCTCGCCTATCGACTGCGCCGCGACCACGCCCACGGCTTCGCCGGTGGCTATTTTTTTGCGCGTTGCGAGGTCTCTTCCGTAGCAGGTCCTGCAAATGCCGTGCCTCAGGCCGCATGTCAGCGGGCTGCGTACCCAGACTGACTTTATGCCGAGGCGTTCGATTTCGGCGGCTGTTTTAGCGGATATTTCCTCGCCCACGGCTGCCAAAACCTCATCGGTCTCGGGATGCCTGACGTCCCTCAAAAGTATCCTGCCCGTTATCCGTTCTGACAGGGAGATTATCACTTTTTCCTCGGCGGTGAGCGGGCGCACTTCTACGCCCTTGTCGGTTCCGCAGTCTTCTTCGGTGATGATGAGGTCCTGCGCCACGTCGACCAGCCGCCTAGTCAGGTAACCCGACTTGGCCGTTCTGAGCGCCGTGTCCGCGAGGCCTTTTCTCGCGCCGTGCGTGGATATGAAATACTCCAGCATATTGAGACCTTCCCGGAAGTTCGCGACTATCGGGTAGTCGATTATCCTGCCGGAAGGATCGGCCATGAGTCCGCGAATACCGGCCATTTGCGCCACCTGGCCTCTCGTGCCGCGGGCTCCGGAGTCCACCATCATGCGAAGGGGGTTGGATTTTTCCATATGATCCATGATGCTGTCGGCTATCTTTCGGCCGGCCTCTGACCAGATGAAATCCTTTTCCCGCATGTACTCCTCGTCGTCGAGAAGCCCGAAATTGTGCTGCTCCGAGAGTACGTTTTCCTTTTCCATGGAGAAATCGACGATTTCTTTTTTCTCGGAGGGAACGGTTATATCGCCTATTCCGAGGCTGATGCCGCTTCTCGTGGACCACCTGTACCCGAGAACTTTTATTGAATCGAGCATCGCTACCATCGCGTGCTGGCCTATTCTGTCGTACGTATCGTCGAGCAGGGAACTGAGATCCTTTTTCGTTATCGAACGATTTATGAACCGAAGTTCCTTCGGCAGCGATTCGTTGAAAATCACGCGTCCCGGGGAAGTTTCGAGATAACCAGTTTCGTCCAGATCGTCCTTCGAGAGGTTCCAGCCGGGATCGATCTTTATCTTTATTTTGGCGTTGATGTGCACGCAGTCGTGATCGAGAGCCGAAATCAGGTCTTCGGGATCCCGGAAATAAGAGCCCTCTCCGTGCCGCCCTTCCCACATGCTGGTGAGGTAATAGATGCCCAGCAGCATGTCCTGCGTAGGCGTCACGACCGACTTGCCGCTCGCCGGCGACAGAAGGTTGTTCGAGGAGAGCATGAGTATCCGAGCCTCGGTCTGCGCCTCGATGGAGAGCGGAACGTGAACCGCCATCTGATCTCCGTCGAAGTCGGCGTTGAACGCCGTGCAGACGAGCGGATGAAGGCGGATCGCCTTTCCCTCTATGAGTACAGGCTCAAAAGCCTGAATCCCGAGCCTGTGGAGAGTGGGAGCCCTGTTCAGCATCACCGGGTGATCCTTGATGATGCCTTCGAGTATGGCCCACACCGCGTCGTGCCCGCGCTCTATGAAACGGCGCGCGCTCTTGACGTTGGGCGCTTTGCCGTCCTCGACGAGTTTGTTCATGACGAACGGCTTGAAAAGCTCGAGCGCCATCTGTTTCGGAAGGCCGCATTGATATATTTTGAGGTTGGGCCCTATGACTATGACCGAACGCCCCGAGTAGTCGACTCGCTTGCCGAGCAAGTTCTGACGGAAGCGTCCCTTTTTGCCGCGCAACAGGTCGGTGAGGCTCTTCAAGGGCCTGTTGCCGGCGCCCAGCACGGCTTTGCCCCGGCGGCCGTTATCGATGAGGGCGTCGACCGATTCCTGCAGCATACGTTTTTCATTGCGTATTATTATGTCGGGAGCCCGCAGCTCCTGCAATTTTTTCAGCCTGTTGTTCCGGTTGATGACCCTCCGGTACAAGTCGTTGAGGTCGCTCGTGGCGAACCTGCCGCCGTCCAGCTGCACCATGGGGCGGAGATCCGGCGGTATCACCGGCAGCACGCATAGCACCATCCATTCGGGGTGGCTCGAACTCTTTCGGAAGTCTTCCGCGATCTTGAGCCGCTTGATGAGCTTCTTTTTCTTTTGCCCGGAGCTTTCCGCTATTTCCTCGCGCAGGGTGCCCACGAGATCCTCTAGATCGACTTTTTGCAGGAGCGAATAAACCCCCTCCGCGCCTATGCCGCCTTTGAAATTCTTATCGTAGGCCGCGCACAGCGCCTCCTGGCGTTCGAGGATGATTTCACCGCGCTTGAACAGGGAACTTCCTGCTTCGATGACTATGGAACAGGGGTCTTCGACCGATTGCGTCTCCCTCTCGACCAGGAACCTGCCGGAGTATTTCTTATTGTAGAGGTCTCGCTCCGCCTTGGTGATTACGTCGCCCTTCTTGAAAGGAAGATGCACGGCGGAAGTCACTATGAACGCCGGATGATTCTGAAGGTTGACCGTGACGAACTCGGCGTCAGGCATCAGTTCCTTCATGCGGTCAATCTGGCTTTCCGGAAATACCTCGCCACCGTCGTCCTTGGATTCGCGGACCATCCGATAGGCGGCTTCGACCTGAAAAAGCCCCTCTCCGAAATCGTCCGAGATTCGCTTCACCCTTTCGGCGTTGATGACGTCGCCCGCCTCTACCGGAATATCCTCCACATGAGATATTCTGTACGCCTCTTCGGCGCTGAATTTTGGGTCGTAATGCCTGTGAATCCGTTCTTCCAGCGATGTGACGAGCGCGCCGCGGCGCACCAGATCGGTGCGCTTGCCTTCGTCCACGACTTTGTACATATCCATGTTGATCTTTCTCGCGGGCGCGAAATACACCACTTTTTCGAGGTCTTTCGTCGACGTTCCGAGGAGCAGGCTCAAACGGCTCGGGATACCGCGAAGGTACCATATATGCACTACGGGCGCGGCAAGTTCGATATGTCCCATGCGCTCGCGCCGGACGCGGTTATCGGTCACTTCCACGCCGCAGCGTTCGCAGACAACGCCCCTGAATTTGGGCCCGCTGCGCTTGTATTTTCCGCACGCGCACTCGAAACTTCTCGTGGGGCCGAATATCCTCTCGCAAAAGAGCCCGTCCTTTTCGGGCCTGAGAGTTCTGTAATTTATGGTCTCAGGCTTTTTCACCTCTCCGCACGAGAGTTCCCGCACTCTCTCCGGGGAGGAAAGTTTCATCCTAACGCCCGAAATATGTTTATGTTCGGCCATCAGTCATCATCTCCCTCTTCGTCGTCGCTCTCAAACGTCTCCTCGTCCTGCGAGATGAACAGATCGTCCTTCATGCCCCGCGCGATATCCGCCGCGGACGTTTCCTTTTTGCGGCCCGGCGTGGAGGCGAATATATCCGGCTTCTCCGCCGGCACGAACGGGGTTTCCTCTCCCTCGCGATCCACGGAAGCGTCCGGCCTCAGCGAGGCTATGCGGTGTCCGGCCTCTTCGTCGCTCATCACCAGTTCTCCGAAGGATCCGTCGCTGTATTTTATTTCCACGTCCAGCCCGAGCCCGTGCAGTTCCTTTATGAGTACGCGGAAACTCTCCGGAACGCCGGGTTTTATGAGATTCTGCCCTTTAACTATTCTCTCGTACGTCCTGAGCCTTCCATGAATGTCATCCGACTTTACGGTGAGCATCTCCTGAAGCATATGAGCCGCTCCGTAGCCTTCAAGCGCCCAGACTTCCATCTCGCCGAAACGCTGGCCGCCGAACTGCGTCTTGCCGCCAAGCGGCTGCTGAGTGATGAGGCTGTACGGGCCTATCGATCTCGCGTGGATTTTGTCGTCGACCAGATGTATCAGCTTCATCATGTACATGGTTCCCACGGTCACCTTGCCGTCCATGGGGATTCCCGTGCGTCCGTCGTACAGAGTGATCTTGCAGTCTTTGGTGAGTTCAGGATATTTTTCCTCGCGCACCGTGTCGAGATGGTTCAATATCTCGTCCTCGTGAGCCGCCATGAAAACCGGCGTGCTGACCTTCCATCCGTTGTGATAGGCGACGAAACCGGTTATGGTCTCGAGCACCTGACCGAGATTCATTCGGGAGGGAACGCCCAACGGGTTCAGCACCACGTCCACGGGAGTTCCGTCCGAGAGATACGGCATGTCTTCCTCGGGGAGTATGCGGCTCACGACGCCCTTGTTGCCGTGACGGCCGGCCATCTTGTCCCCCTCGGTTATCTTTCGGAACTGCGCTATATACACCTTTATGACTTCGTTCACCCCGGCGCTCATGTCCTCGCTGTTCTCGGCGCGGGTGAGACGCTTCACCGTCACGACCTTGCCGCCCTCGCCGTGCGGGACTCTGAGGCTGGTATCGCGCACCTCCCGGGCTTTTTCGCCGAATATCGCCCTCAGGAGCTTTTCCTCCGGGGTCTGATCCGACTCGCCTTTGGGAGTGACCTTGCCCACCAGTATGTCCCCGGCGTTGGCCTCCGCCCCCACGCGGATAATTCCGTCCTCGTCGAGGTTCCTCAGGGCATCCTCGCCGACGTTCGGGATGTCGCGCGTTATTTCCTCGGGGCCCAGTTTGGTCTCGCGCGCCTCGACCTCGTACTCTTCGATATGTATGGAGGTATAGAAGTCCTCCTTCACGAGACGCTGGCTGAGCAGTATGGCGTCCTCGAAGTTATAGCCTTCCCATGACACGAAAGCCACGAGAACGTTGCGCCCGAGCGCCAGCTCCCCGCCGTCGCATGACTGTCCGTCCGCTATTATCTGGCCGGCGGCGACTTTGTCGCCCGCGTTCACCGTGGGACGCTGGTGAATGACGGTGCCCTGGTTCGAACGGCGGAATTTTATGAGCTTGTACACGTTCTGATTTTTGCCGCCGGCCGAAACGATTATTTTGTCCGAATCGACGTAGTGGACAGTCCCCGCTTTTTCGGCGACCACGCACGAACCCGAATCTTTGGCGATCCGGCGTTCCACGCCTGTCCCAACAAGAGGAGCTTCCGCGTGCACCAGCGGGACCGCCTGGCGCTGCATGTTCGAACCCATGAGCGCGCGGTTCGCGTCGTCGTGTTCCAGAAACGGAATGAGCGCCGTGGAGACCGACACGATTTGTTTCGGAGATATATCGAGATATTGCACCTCTTCAGGGGAGACTTCCTTTATGTCGCTCCTGTGGCGGACATATATGTTTTCCCCCAGCAGCTCGCCCTTGGGGCCCACTGCCGTGTCCGCCCTGCCCACGTTATACTTGTCCTCTTCGTCGGCTGAAAGATAAATGACCTCGTCCGTCGCCCTGCCGTTTTCGACCATTCGGACGGGCCGCACCAAAAATCCGTAATCGTTGATGCGCGCGTACGTAGCCAGCGACGTGACCAGACCTATATTCGGGCCTTCCGGAGTCTCTATGGGGCAGACCCTTCCGTAGTGAGTATAATGCACGTCCCTCGCCTCGAATCCGGCGCGTTCCCTCGAAAGTCCTCCCGGGCCGAGGGCCGAGAGCCTTCGTCTGTGGGTAAGTTCAGCGAGCGGGTTCGTCTGGTCCATGAACTGCGACAACTGGCCGGAACCGAAAAATTCGCGCAGAACGGCCGAGACTGGACGCACGTTGATGAGGTCTTTCGCCATCGACGTAGTGAGGTCGGGGATCGTGGTCATCCTCTCCTTGGCTATTCGCTCCATCCTGAGAAGCCCGATGCGCACCTGGTTTTGCAGAAGCTCGCCGACCGCGCGAACCCGGCGGTTGCCCAGATGATCTATATCGTCGACGCCTTCCTCGGTCTCTTCGTTTCTGAGACGCAGCAATTCTTTGGATATCGCGACTATATCCGCGCAGGTCAGCAAGCGCTCTTCTTCCGGAAGTTCTATGCCCAGCCGGCGGTTGACCTTATACCGCCCCACCCGGCCCAGGCTGTAGCGCCTCGTATCCGTGAATATGCTGTGGACGTACTCCCTGGCGTTTTCCATGCGGGCCGGCTCGTTCGGCCTCAGTTGCTGAAAGAGTTTCATTATCGCCTCGTCGGTGTTCGAAACTCCCTCTCTGGCGTCCTTGGCGAGCGTAGCGGCAATCACCGGGTCGATGTCCCAGACAAGAATTTTAGTCCGCCCTTCCTTCCAGAGGTGCTCGGAATTATCCTTGGTTATTATCGAGTTTTTTCGAATCAGCACGGTCCCGTCGGCGGACGTGATGGTCTCCGCCAGGAGCATCCCTTTTACGTCCTCCTCCGAGATGTCGGCCTGCCTTTCCTCGGCGTCGAACAATTTGAGCACTTCTTCGTCGGAATTGATCCCGAAGGCCTTGAGAAGCATGGTTACCGGAATTTTTTTCCTGCTGTCGACCTTTATCTGGATAGGCTCCACCTTGAGGGGCGGTTCGCCTTTCGGGAGGTCGAATTCCATCCACGCGCCCCGGTCCGGAATCACCTTCGCCGAGTACACTTCCTGTCCCGGCGTGCGTTCGGCGTTGAAATAGACGCCCGCCGAACGGGCCAATTGGTTGACCACAACGCGTTCCGTGCCGTTGATGATGAATGTGCCGCGAGAGGTCATTATCGGAAAATCGCCGAGGTAAATCTCCTCCTCCTTGATTTCTCCGCTCTTCATGTTTTTCAGGCGTATCGTCGCGCGTATCGGCCGCGACCAAGTCAAATCGCGGTTTCTTGCCTCGTCGAGCGTGATAGTCTCCGGCTCGACCTTATAACTGACAAACTCCAGCGAAAAAGAGCCGTCGAAGCTCTCTATGGGAAATATTTCCCAAAACAGTTCCTGAAGTCCTTGTTTTTCCCGCATCATCGGGGCTGTGTCTTTTTGGAAGAACCAATCGTGGGAGTTCTTTTGCACTTCCACCAAATCGGGAAGGGGGAGCAAATCCACTTCCGTGCCGAATATTTTCCGTTCCTGCGCTTTCTCCGAGGGGGCTGTCGCCAGCATCGGGAGAATACCTCCCTAAGTGAAGATTTTTCGTTCACAAACACATACGGCGGAATATAATACTAAATACGCCTTAATCTGTCAAACTTGGCATGATGTTTTTTTGACTGGTTTTTTTACGTAGTTATACTCTTTTTTTAACCGCGGAGCGGCGCTCCGTGAAAATTTTGTTTTACCGAGCGGCCGATTCTTTATTCGAAAACTTCTTCATCCAGCGCGCCGTCCTTCAGTTGAGACGCGACGAATCTGAACATATCCGTGAGGTCGGTAAACGCTGAAACCACGTCCGGGTCGAAGTGCAGCCCGGCCTGAGAGACGATGAAATCCCTCGCCTCCTCGTCGCTCATGGCTTTCTTGTACGGACGCGCCGAAATCAAGGCGTCATACACGTCGGCTATCGCCATCAACCTGCCCGGAATGGGTATTTCGTCTCCCTTCAACCCTCTCGGGTAGCCCAGACCGTTCCATTTTTCGTGGTGCGACCACGCTATTTCGTCGGCGAGACAGAGGAAGTTGTTATTCGGCAGGCGTCTCGTGAGACGGTGCAATATATTGTGTCCATAAACCGTGTGTTTCTTCATTTCCTCGAATTCCTCGGGCGTCAGTTTCGCCGGCTTGAGCAGTATATTGTCGGGGACGCCGACTTTGCCGATATCGTGAAGGGTGGCGGCTTTGCCCAGTTCGTCCGGTTCGAGCAGCACGAGATAATCGCCGAACCTGGGGTGCGAAGCCAGCTGAACCGCCAGAAGATGAACGTAAAGCCTGGTGCGCTGCACGTGGTCGCCCGTCTCCTGATCCCGCGTTTCCGCGAGGCTCGCCATCGCCTCTATTATCACGCTCTGTGTTATCGAGAGTTCCTGCGTGCGCTCCTTGACCTTCACTTCGAGTATCTCGTTCTGCCGTCTCAGTGCTTTTCTCGCGTTGAGGAGCGAAAGATGAACATCAAGCCTTGCCTGGACTTCGAGTATGGCGAAGGGTTTTACCATGTAATCGACGGCTCCCAGCTCGAAACCGCGCGCTTTGTCGTTGATATCCGTCATGGCCGTGAGGAATATTACAGGTATATCGGCTGTCGCGGGATTGGCTTTCAGCTTCGCGCACACGTCGTAACCGCTCATGCCGGGCATTACGACGTCCAGGAGGATTATATCGGGGAAATTCATCTTCACCATTGCCAGGGCGGATTCCCCGTCGAGCGCCGTGAAGAGGTCGTAGCGGTCGCCCAGCGCGTCAACAAGTATATCTATATTGAGATCGGTGTCGTCGACGATCAGGACTTTGCTTTTTTGTTCGCTCATCGTTTTTCTTCACTCCGTACTCTTGAAATTCTGTTTATTCGCGCCCACTCGAACATACACACGGACACGGCCACCGAAGCGTTGAGACTTCCGCCTTCACCCTCCATCGGCACCCGCAGCAGTTCGTCGCAATTGGCGCTTGCGGTGCGGGACATGCCCGAACCCTCGCCGCCGACCACAAACAAGCATCTCTCCGGAAGAGGGGAATCGTATATCGTGCGGGGCGCTTCCTCATCGAGCCCTATCGTCCAAAAGCCTGTCTTTTGAGCTTCTCTGATCGCGCCGGCAACGTTGCCGAGCGAAGCCAGCGGAAGCCTCAAAGAGGCCCCGGCGCTCGTCTTCGCCACCGTCCCCGTAGGAAGCGCCCCCCTGCGCGACGGAAACGCCGCGAATATGGCGCCCGCAGCCTCGGCGCTCCGAATGATCGCCCCCATATTGCGAGGGTCCTCCAAATGATCCATTATAACCGCCATCGCCGGTTCCGGGGGAGGCGGAACAGTTTCCAGCGCTTCGCCGAAATCCAGCACATCCGCCGGCGATACCGCGGCGGCGATACCCTGGTGATTTTCTCCGCCGGTCATGGCAAACATCGCGTCATGCCCCACGAATGTGAACGGAATTCCAGCGTCCGAACAGAGTTTCGTTATTTTGCCAACCCAAAACCCCTTCATTGTCTTCGATATGAAAATTTTCAAGCAGCGCGATGAATTTCGTGATAATAAGAATAACACGGAATTTCTTCCCCAACAATAATTTTCGGGAGATTTTCGATGTTTTTCTTTGATATAATCTTTCATTTCCATTTGCCGGCGCGTTTTAGCTCTTTCATGTAATCCTTCAGATATGCCCCCGTATATCCGACTTTACACTTCGCCACCTCTTCGGGCGTGCCGGCGGCTATCACCTGCCCGCCCCGCTCGCCGCCCTCGGGCCCCAAATCTATGAGGTAATCGGAAGAGAGAAGGACGTCCATGTTATGCTCTATCAAAAAGACCGAATTACCCTGATCTACCAGCTTGTGCAGCAGCAAAAGCAAATTTTTGACGTCCGTGTAATGCAATCCGGTGGTGGGCTCGTCGAGAAGGTAA
Source organism: Synergistaceae bacterium (assembly GCA_031264605.1). GTDB lineage: Bacteria > Synergistota > Synergistia > Synergistales > Synergistaceae > JAIRKI01. The sequence continues at coordinate 10,248 of JAISDQ010000272.1, forward strand.
AGCGCGCTGCCCCTGAAACGCTTTCCCAGTTCGGTCGCCAATTTCACCCGCTGCGCCTCGCCGCCCGACAATGTGGTGGCGGACTGCCCCAGTTTTATATAACCCAGTCCCGCCTCTTTTATCGCCGACAGGCGGGAAGCTATTCTGGGCACGTCCTTGAAGCGTTCGATAGCTTCTTCCACGGTGAGATTCAGGACGTCGGCTATCGACATGCCCTTGAACGTCACTTCGAGCGTTTCTCTATTATACCTCTTGCCGCGGCAAATTTCGCAATTGACGTAGACGTCGGGGAGAAACAGCATCGAAACTTTTGTCACTCCGTCGCCGCAGCATGCCTCGCATCTTCCTCCCTTGACGTTGAAACTGAAGCGCCCCGGGCTGTAACCCCGCAGTTTCGACTCCGTCAAGGAAGCGAAAAATTCCCTGATAGGCGTGAAAACGCCCGTGTATGTGGCTGGATTGGAGCGCGGCGTCCTCCCGATCGGGCTCTGATCCACCAACACCACGTTGCGCAGGCCCTCCGTTCCCGATATGGAGGCGAATTTTCCCGGCCTGCCGCGGTATTCGGGATCCAGTTTCATCTTGAGCCCCTTATACAATATCTCGTACAGGAAAGTGCTCTTGCCCGAGCCCGAGAGGCCGCACATCGAGACCAAAACCCCTTTGGGCACCGAGACGCCGGTGTTTTTGAGATTGTTCTCGCGGCACCCCGAGACCTCTACCCATCCGGTCGGTTTTCGCCTTCCGCCGTACGCCCGCGCTATCCCCGTCACCTCTCCGCGCAAAAACGCGCCCGACATGGAATCCGAAGCCTCTATGCGGTCCGGTTCGCCATGCGTCACTATGTTTCCGCCGCTCTCTCCGGCGCCGGGGCCGAGTTCCAGCACGTAATCGGCGGTTTTCAGGGTGTCCCTGTCGTGCTCGACAACAATTACCGTGTTCCCCGCGTCCCTTATGGCCCGCAGGGTATCGAGAAGCCTGCCGGTATCTCTCGGATGCAGGCCGATCGTGGGTTCATCCAGCACGTAGAGCACTCCGGTAAGTTTGGACCCTATCTGGGTGGCGAGGCGTATTCTCTGGCTCTCCCCTCCCGAAAGGGTGTCCGCGCGCCGCGCGAGCGCAAGATATCCCGCCCCGACGTCGATCAGGAACGCAAGGCGTTTTCGCACCTCCGTCAGGGCGAGTCCCACAATTTTATGCTGGTTCTCCGTGAGGGTGAGCGATTCGAGCGCGGGCGCCAGTTTCTCCACCGGCAATTCCGTGAGTTCGGCTATGTTGTAACCTCCAAGCGTGACGGCCAGCGGTTCGGATTTCAGCCTGCGGCCGCCGCAGGTTTTACATACGTCGGCCACGCGGTACCGCGACATGTCCTCGCGCCAGACGTCGGACTCGGTCTCCTCGAAACGGCGGGTGAGCCAGGGAATCAGGCCCTCGTAATGTCCCTGGTATTCGTTGTCTCCGTACCGGCTCTCGAAAACGAGCGTTATTTTTTCGTCCGAGCCGTACAGCATCACGCGTTTCGCTTCCTCCGGCATCGAACCGAACGGAACGGAGATATCCCAGCCGTGGCGCTCCGCTATAATGGCCGCGCGCTCGACCATGTATTTCATAGTCTTCCACGGGATGAACGCCCCGTCCACAATGGAGAGGTTTCCGGCTACGGCGAGTTCGGGCGAAAAATGTTCGTGGAAGCCCAGCCCGGAACATTCGGGACACGCTCCCGAAGGGTTGTTGAACGAAAAGAGCCTTGGCTCTATTTCCGGGAGGCTGATCTGACAATCGGGACAGACGTATTTTTCGGTCAGTTCCAGGTTTTTCCCCTCGGAGACCAGCAACACGAAACCGTCGGACAGTTTCAGCGCCGTCTCGACGGCTTCGGTGACGCGCCCCCTGTTGTCGTCCTTCACCTTCAGGCGGTCGACAACCACCTCGATCGAGTGGCGTTTTTTCCTGTCGAGCGGAACGTCCTCCTCCAGCCAGTAAGTCCCCCCGTCGACGCGCACCCTCATGTAGCCCTGCGATTTCAATTGGGAGAGAAGATTGCGGTATTCGCCCTTCTTTCCCCTGATGAGAGGCGACAGTATTTCGAGCGGAACGCCCATGTATCCGCCGTATATCATGTCGACTATCTCGTCGAGGCTGTATTTGAGAACGGGCTTGCCGCACGACGGGCAGTGCGGCGTACCCGCCCTCGCGTACAAAAGCCGCAGATAGTCGTATATCTCGGTCACGGTGCCCACGGTCGATCGCGGGTTATGGCCGGTACCCTTCTGTTCTATCGATATGGCTGGCGATAAACCCGAGATATCATCGACATCCGGCTTGTCCTGTACGCCCAAAAACTGCCGCGCGTAGGACGACAGCGATTCGACGTAGCGCCGCTGGCCTTCGGCGTAAATAGTGTCGAACGCGAGCGACGATTTGCCGGAACCCGAAGGTCCCGTCAGCAGGACGATTTTATTTTTTGGCAGATCTACGTCTATATTTTTTAAATTGTGCTGACGGGCGCCTCTTATTTTTATCCACTGATGATCCGCTATATCCATTGCTCTGACCCCTTATTCCGTTGATTGTATCCCTGAGTTCGGCGGCTAGTTCAAAATCGAGGCGCTCGACCGCCTCCCACATCCGACGCTCCAGATCGCGGACGTTCCTCCGGCCCGCCGCCGGGTCCGATTCTCCGTCCGCGGCCGCGACGATGCGCCCGTCTTCCCGTCCTTCCATCAGCTCGGCCGGGAGCATGTCCTTCACCGCTTTTTTGATGGTCTGCGGCGTTATCCCGTGTTCTTCGTTGAAAGATGTCTGTATCGCGCGGCGGCGCTCCGTCTCCCGAACCGCCAGCTCGATGCTGCCGGTCATTCTGTCCGCGTACAGGATGACGCGCCCGGCCTCGTTTCTCGCGGCTCTGCCTATCATCTGAATGAGCGAGCGGTACGAGCGGAGATAACCCTCCCTGTCCGCTTCGGTGATCGCGACCAGCGATACCTCCGGCAGGTCTATCCCCTCGCGGAGCAGATTCACGCCGATGACCGCCGAATAAACCCCAAGTCTCAGGTCGCGCAGCACTTCCGCCCGTTCAAAAGTGTCCATCTCCGAATGGAGGTACTGCGTTTTGAGCCCGAGTTCGGCGTAATATTTCGCCAAGTCCTCGGCGGCCCTTTTGGTGAGCGTCGTCACGATTGCGCGTTCGTCGTTTTCCGCGATGGCGCGCAGTTCCGCGAGAAGGTGGTCGACCTGCCCGGCGGCCGGGCGCACTTCGATCACGGGATCCGGCAGGCCGGTCGGCCTTATGAGCTGTTCGACCACGAGCGACGAGCGTTCCATCTCGTAATCTCCGGGCGTGGCCGACACAAAGAGCACGTTTTTCATGAATCCCTCGAACTCGTTCCACTTGAGAGGCCTGTTGTCGAGGCACGACGGTAGCCTGAAACCGTGTTCGACCAGCACTTCCTTCCGCGCCCGGTCTCCGTTGTACATCCCTCTCACCTGCGGAACCGTCATATGCGATTCGTCGAGAAACAACAGGAAATCCTCGGGGAAGAAGTCCATCAGCGTGCCGGGCGCTTCACCCGATTCGCGCCCGTCGAGAAAGCGCGAATAGTTTTCTATTCCCGAGCAGTACCCGACTTCCGACAGCATTTCCAGGTCGTATCTGGTGCGGCTCGCCAGACGTTCGGCCTCCAGCGGCATGTTTTTCTCGTTGAAAGCGGCCACGCACTGAGCGAGTTCCGCCTCGATCTTTTCCTTCGCGGTTATTATCGCGTCGTCGTTGACGACGTAGTGTTTCGCCGGAAATATGGCGGTGTTGCCGATATTTTGAATCGTGTGCCCGGAGACTGGGTCTATCTCGTCGATGCGTTCTATTTCCTCGTCGAAGAACGAGACGCGCAGAGCCGTGTCGCTGTACGAGGGGTAGAGTTCCATCACGTCCCCGCGGACGCGGAATACTCCCGGCGCGAACGCGGAATCGTTGCGCTCGTAATAGTTGTCCAGCATACGCATCATGAAGTCTCTCATGCGCCAATTATCGCCCACGGCGAACCGGAATACCGCTTCCTCGTAGTTTCGCTTTTTCCCCAGTCCGTAGATGCAGGACACGCTCGCCACCACCACGACGTCCCGCCTCTCGATGAGGGCCTTGGTGGTCGCGAGCCGTAGTTTTTCGATGCGCTCGTTTATTGAGGCGTCTTTTTCGATGTATATATCCTGCGCCGGAACATAGGCTTCCGGCTGGTAGTAGTCGTAATAACTGACAAAATAATGCACCGCGTTGTTAGGGAAGAAATCCTTGAATTCGCTGTACAGCTGCGCGGCAAGCGTCTTGTTGGGCGCCATGACCAACGTCGGGCGCTGAAGGCGGTTTATGACGTTCGCCATGGTGAAAGTCTTGCCGCTGCCCGTGACGCCGAGCAGCGTCTGCATGCGGAAACCGTCTCCGAATCCCCCGCACAGGCGTTCTATCGCCTCGGGCTGGTCTCCCGAGACCGGCCAGGGGGATATCAGCTCGAATTTTCCGTCGCTCGCGTCGCCCAATGGACAAATTACCTCCAAAATTATTTCCGTAATTAGCGATTATACTATTTCCAGAAGCTGAATGGGAAAACTTTTTTGGGAGCGTGAGTGTAGATATGAATATGATAGAATAATTGCGTTTCGGACATCGCGGCGGATTCGCGCCGTATTACGAATTTTACGGAGGTATCGATATGGCGGTTCCCATGCAGATAAGTCTCGAAGAGATAATCAC
>JAISDQ010000026.1 GCA_031264605.1 Synergistaceae bacterium
GTCTGCATCGGTATGACGGGCGGAATGGCCTTGTACCTGCCTCCGATGGTGACGACGAACAGGTTTTCGATGACTATGCTCATTCCCATGGAGGCGATCAGGATGTACAGCGACGTGGAGGTGCGTTCGCGGATTGGCTTATAGGCCATTTTTTCGACTATTACCGCCGCTATCCCCGCGCCTATCAGAGAAACCGCGCTCGCGACCCAGATATTCGAGATAAGCCCCGGCGACCAGATTTTGGAAAAAACGCGCGCGAACATACTGTCCGAGTTCATGAAAGAAACCCAAAATCCGGTGTTTTCGAGGGCAAGCATGTAGTAACAGATATATCCGCCTATGACCAAAAAACCGCCGTGAGAAAAATTGGAGAATAAAAGGATCGAATAAACGAGCGAATATCCCACCGCGATGAGCGCGTAAACGGAACCCAGAGATAAACCGTTTACTATCTGCTGTATCAGTATCTGAAACTGCATCAACCTAACCGCCTTCCCCGCCGTCTGAAAAATTCAACGCTTTGCGGGGACGAGCGGACGTCCCCGCAAATATTATAAGCTTAAAACGCGAGTTTTTATTTAGGTTCGACTTCTTTGAAGAATTCCGACTTCAGGTCCTCTCCGATGGTGAGGATGATTCCAGGCTTGTTGATGGGGTTGTGATTGGCCGGATCGATCGTCAGCGTGAAGTGCGTCAGCTTCAGCCCTTTGGTCTCCTCGAGAGCCTTCGCTATTGCCGGCCCTTCGGCCGTTCCCGCGCGCCCGATCGCGTCGGCGACCCACTTCGCCAGGTCGTAGGCGAGCGTCACGTTTCCGAATTCCTTCGCCTCTTCTTTATAGACTTCCTGATATTCCTTGAATATTGGCTGCATATTTTCGTCGTAATAGTTGGTGTGGGTTATCCAGTAAGTCCCGACAAGCGCGTCTCCCGCGATGTCGATCATGAACTCGCCGTATCCGTCGCCGCCCACGACCTTCATCTGATCGTCGCCGAGGCCCATTTCGCGCGCCTGTTTGATTATGAGCCCCATGTCCCTGCCCAGGCCCGGGAGGAAGAGGAGATCGACCCCGCTCTGTTTGACGAGCGCGAGCTGAGCGCGGAAGTCCACGTCGCTGTCGCGGTAACCCTCGTCGACGGCTATCTCGCCGCCAAGCTCTTTATAATGCTCGATGAAGAATTCGCGAAGCCCCTGAGCGTAGTCCGAACCCACGTTCCAGAGAATGGCGGCTTTTTTCTTGCCGAGGTCGTTGTACGCGAACTCGGCGGCTATCGTTCCCTGATACGGATCGGTGAAACAGATGCGGAAGGAATAAGGATGCACTTTGCCGTCCTCGCCAACCGTGACCGCCGGGTTCGTCGTCGCCGTCCCTATCTGAGGCACTTCCGCCATGTTCACGAGCGGACCGGTCGCCAGGTTGATACTGCTCGTGTTGGAGCCCATTATGGCCACTACCTTGTCGCTCTCTATCATGCGGCGCACGGCGTTGACCGCGTCCTCCGGGCGGGATTTCGTGTCGTAGGAAATGAGTTCCACAGAACGCCCCAATACGCCTCCGGCTTTGTTCAGGCTGTCGAAGAACATCTTGGCGCTGTTGACTTCGGCTATGCCGTAAGGCGCGTATTCGCCGGTGAGAGCGGCGAGATAACCGAGCTTTATCGGCTCGGCCGCGGAAGCGAACGCGGCGGTCATGACGACTGAAACGAGAGAAATCAAAAACATCAGCTTTTTCATAATTCCTCCAACACCTCCCAGTAGTGTGGAACCCAAAACGCTTTCACCTGAGCTTTCAACTCCATACAGACGCGACAAACCCTGAAGCGGTCACCTCCCGTGCGATATGTCCGGCATGTCCGCGCGCCGGCCCGTGAAAAATAATGGGGTAATTTTAATCTCCAAGCGGCTGAAAGTAAATACTGACTCGCTATTTTCATTGAAAATGCGTAAAATACTTAGAATACAGCGGAGTCAAAATTTAGCGTATCCGTCCCGCGTAAAGATAAAGAGAGGCGGCGCGCGGCCGGGAAAGGGTGCGCGACGCCTGGAAAGTTGGTATAATATTTTCGCGGAGGGATGACGCCGCGCGATATACGAACAGGATGAACACGAACGCCGGAGCGGCGATACCGTGCCCGCGAAGTTACGGAAGGAAAGTGAAAGCAAATGGATGATGCCACATCGCGCCGTATAGAACACCTGCTGTTCGATTTCGTTGGAAGGTACTCGGCAAGCGGCACGAAAAACGAGAGATTGGCGGACGAATTTTACCGCGTTTGGTTCGATTCCGTAGAGTATTTAAAAGAACGTCCCGGACAGTGCGGGTTTTTCCGGATTCCCGGCGACCCTTTCGGCAGGTCCGTTCCGTGGTGCCTCATTCGCGGAAAGGGGAACCGCGCGGCGGTGCTGCTGCATCATTATGACGTCGTCGATACCGACGATTACGGCGTTCTCTCCGGGATTGCGACCTCTCCGAACGAGCTTGCCAAATCTTTCAGGGATGGCGGGATGAAGCTCGACGCCGACGCGGAACGCGATCTCGCTAGCGGCGAGTGGATATTCGGGCGGGGAGCGGCGGACATGAAAGGCGGCGCCTGCGTTCAGATGGCGTTCTGCGAGCGCTGCGCGCGGGCGGCGGAGGCCGGTGAATTGGAGGGCAGCATAGTCATGGTCGGCCTTCCTGACGAGGAGAATCTTTCGGCGGGAGGACGCGCGGCGCCGCTTGTGCTGAAAAAACTCAAGGACGAATGGGGGCTCGAGTACATCATGGCGATCAACTCGGAACCTACCGACCGTACTCTCGGCTTGGACAAACCCAAGTTATTCGTCAGTTCCATAGGGAAAATTCTGCCGCTCATATACGCCAAGGGGGCGCTTTCTCACGCGGGACGGGTGTTCGACGGTTTGAACCCGATAAAAATGATGGCTTCCGTCGTCCGGAAACTCGATTTGAACGAATATTTCATAGACTCGGCCGATGGCGTGGCGTCATCTCCGGCTTCTTTTCTCTATATGAAGGACGTCAAGGAAATCTACGACGTGTCTCTTCCCGCGGGCGCGGCGGGATGCCTCAACGTAATGTACCTCAGCAAATCCGTAGTCCAGCTCATGGAAAAAATAAAGGACGTATGCGAGGCGGCGTTTGCGGAAGCCATAGATGACGCCCAGAGGAGCTTTGACGCTTTTATGGATGTTTCCGGCCGGGAAAGGGCGGTTTTGCCGTGGAAGCCGCTGGTGAAAACGTACTCGGAGGTTTATCGGGAAGCCGTACGCGACGGCGCAGAAGCGTTTATTTCCGAACTGGGGAGCCTCTCCGCCGATTTGAAAAAACGCCTGGTCTCGGGCGATATCAATCAGGTGGAAGCGTCGCGCGCGGTGGTCGAGACGACGCTGAAATACACCGCCGACCGGTCTCCCGTGATAGTGGTAGCTATGGCGCCGCCGTATTATCCGGTGGTGTCCAATTCGGCTCTGCCGGAAAAGGCGTACGCCGACGGCATAGCCGACGCCGTGATTGAGGAATCGCGCGCCCGTTTCGGGGATACGCCCGTGAAACATTGTCTGGTTGGCATGTCGGATTTCAGCTATTTCACGCGGAACCCGAACAGCCTCGACGCCGATTATGTGAGAAACAACATGCTCCTGTGGGGCGATTTATATTCGATCCCGTTCGAGGAGATAAACGAAATTTCCATGCCGATAATGAACGTGGGGCCATGGGGAAAAGGTATTCACACGTATTTGGAGAGAGTGTGGAAGAAGGATATTTTAGAACGAACCCCGTATTTGCTCGAATTTGCCGTGCGAAAAATATTGGGCGGCTAGAAAATCCGCCCGCCGCGTCAAGAATGGGCGGTTTCGGGCAGGGCGTTTTCCCTCGACTCGTCTCTTATCCAGCGGTTCACCACGTCGTTCAGATCGGCGAGGTCGAACGGTTTCGAGAGAAATGCCTGAAATCCCTTTTTAAGGAAAAATTTGGCGTTTCTTGGGCCGTGATTTGCCGACAACGCGATTATCGGAACGGAGGCGGCGTACGGTGTGCGTATCATTCGGATCAGGCGAAAGGTCTCTATGCCGCCCATGCCGTCCATGGAATCGTCGATGAACACCGCGTCGTATTTTACGTCCTCCGCCATGACCAGATCGACCGCCGCCTGCCCGCTGTCCACGCAGTCTATTCTCATGCCGTAAGGTTTCAGCATCCTCCTGAAGAGGTCCAGGTCGTCCGTTTTGTCGTCGACGAGCAGAACGTTCGCGTATGGAACGAATGTCCTCGTAATGCGGTTCCGGGAACCTAATTTGTCGTTTTTTTGCCGAATGTCGCAGAGCGATTTGGCGGCGTCGGGCCCGATCGGCTCACCGTCGTCCGCCGCGCGCTGTTTTACGCGGACCGTGAACGAGCTGCCCTCGCCGCGCGCGCTTTCCGCGGAGATATCGCCGCCCATCATGTCGAGTATTCGCCTCGTCACCGAGAAGGCGAGTTCATTGCTTTCCGATCCGGTTTCTTTCCAGTTTTTCGTCTTGCGGGGGCCGGTTAAAATCGTGTTCAATCCGTCTTCTCCGATGCCGGCGCCCGTATCCGTAATTTTGGAGACCAGCCATATATCGTCGCCGTCGCAGCCGTTTTTTTCGCAGTAAACGCTCCATCTGACCTGCCCCTTTTCGGTGCGCCGGAAGGCGTTCGAGAGCAGGTTATCCAGCACGCGCTTTACCTTGAGTTCGTCCCCGTAAAGTTTGCGGGGCAGGGCCTCGTCGACGCCGAGGATAAATTTGACCGGTTTATCGGCGGCCCGGACGATGTTGATGGCTATTTCGTCTTCTATCATCTTTTGCGTGTCGTAAACGGACAAATCCAATCCTATTTTCGGGGATTCCATTTTCGCGATATCCATGAGGTCTCTCACGCATTCGGACAGCATAATGCCGGAGTTGCAAATTTTTTCGAGGTTCTCGTAATTTTCTTCGCCGGAAATCTTCCCCGAGCAGAGAGTGAGTTCGCTCAAGCCTATTATCGTGTTTATCTGCGTTTTTATCTCCCGCCCCGCATTCAGCAGCAAATCGTGTTTGATCTCGGCTTTCACGGACGGCGAGAGAAAGCGGTCTTCGCGGGCCCTTTCCGATATGGAACGCGCTATCGCGCGCGAGGCGAAAAGAGCGATTATCATGGCGAAAAGCGATAATGCCGCGATCGAGGCCAGCTCTCCGAGATGGAGTACGTGCATAAAACGTTCGAACGTTTCCGGCGCGTCGCCGCCGGCATTGGTCTCGTACCACAGTATCTCGGCGATTCCGTCGTGCATTAGGTACGAGCCTATGCCAAGGCTCATAAACGAGACGAACAGGAACGAAGCGGCTATGGCTAAAAATATCTTGGTCCTGAAATACATGTCCGAATCCTCCGTTCACTCAGCGGCGCCCGGCCGCTCTCAGAACGAAGAGGCGAAGGCCGTCGAAATATTTCGGTATATCGAACGTAATCCCGGGGTTCATGAGTTCCTGCACTCTCAAATCTATGCAGAGCATCACGCTGTGGACGAAAACCGCGGAGGTGGTTTTCGTGTCAAAAGGATCCGCCAGCCCGCGTTCGACGGCGTTGTCGAACCATTTTTTCGCGAAGGCCGCGCTGAACCCGATAAAAACCTCGCGGAACAATTTCCCCGCGCGGACGTCCCTGAACTGCTCCTTCATGATGAGCCCGAAACCGAAACAGGTGAATACGTTTTTCATCTCGGAGGGTTCCTCGAAGAGAACGCGAAGGATTTCCTCGAAAGACGCCGCTTTTTTAAGTTCTTCGTCCAGTTGATCATGGTACAGATGGAACAGCCTGACGGAGTGATCCATCACTTCCTCCCACAGGTTGTCTTTGCTGGCGAAATGGTTGTAAAGGGCGGCGGGAGTGATGCCCACTTTTTGGGCGATATCCTTCATGCTGACTGCGGAAAAGCCCTTCATGGCGAAAAGCACGGTCGACTCCATGAGTATGTGGGACTTAGTCCGGTTCGCGCCTTTGGCGTAAGGAAGTGCGTAACGTTTCCCCAGAATATCGAAAGTTAACAAATCATGTTTTTCCACAGCCCAAACTCCCTTTCAGGCATATTCACGATCGCCGCGTATTTTTATACACCCCCCGCACGGCGCTTGTTATCGGTATTATAGCTTAATTAATAAACGTTTATTAGTATTTTATGGACACACGCTTCAGCAATAAAAAACGCATATTGACTTTCGATATAAAGTATAGTAAATTTGTTCGCAAGGACTGAACGGATTCGGTCTTCTTTTGTACATGGAGGTATGAAAGATGTTCTTTGCCGTTTTTGTCAAATTTCGATTTTTTATTCAATCAAGGCGGTTCTCAATGGTTTGTCGTTATGCGGATCAATCATAATATTTCCGCGCTGACGGCCCATAACGCGCTGAACTCGACGAACAAATCGCTCTTCCGGTCGTTAAGCCGGCTTTCCACGGGTTTGCGGGTAAACGGAGCGGCGGACGACGCGGCGGGGCTCGCCATCTCCGAGAAGATGCGCGCGCAGCATTATGGGCTCACCAAAGCGGAGGCCAACGCGCAGGACGGCATCAGCATGATCAAGACGGCGGAGGGCGCGCTCGGCGAAACTCACGCCATCCTCCAGCGCATGAGGGAGCTTTCGCTTCAGGCGGCAAACGACACGCTCACTCAGCAAGACCGCGCTTTCATTCAGCTCGAAATAGACGAGCTTGCCTCGGAGATCGACCGCATCTCCGCCACCACTCAGTTCAACAGAAAAAAGCTCCTCGACGGCAGCGCCGCCGCGCTCTGGTCGTCGGACAACTCCCAGACGAAGGCTATCGTAAACGGCGGTCTCCGGCAGACCGACGCCTTCGGGCAGAAATCGGCAGCCGAGGGCAACTATATTCTCGACATCATCGCTTCCGCCGGAAAGGCGCAGGTTCAAAAATCGGACATATTCAAGGTCAAGCACAAGAACACGGTCGCCAATCTCCGTATGAACAGCTCGCTCGGAGTGAGCGGGCTTTATATAGACGAACTGGTTCCGGGCGATTACAGCATCACGGTCGACGATACCCAGGCGGTGTTTCCCGTGTATTTTAGCGCGGCGCCGCAGAGCGACACGGCCCGATATCTCGCGACGAATCTGAATCTGGATATAACAAATAAAGAACAATATGCTTTTAACTTCAAAACCACCGTGACCGAAATAAACGAAGCCAATGGCACGGTGACGGTAAAATTTGAGGATTTGAGCGGCTCAATTGCCGATGTCGATCTCATATACAACATAGCGAATGGTTTGGAGATAGGAACAGGATCGGGCAGTTTCGACGTTGCTGCTGCGACGGCCGGTATCAATTTGCAAATGAACTCGACGAGTTTCGGAAACGGAAGCGGGATAGACATTACACAGCTCACAGTGCACGACGACCCTCACGAAAACCTTAAGGCAGGCTCTACGGTTTACGTCGGCGTCACGCCACTAACACGAGGAACCTGGAGCCAAGGTGTTTTTTACAGATGGGTCATTGGTTCCGGAGGAGCGACAAACTATAGTAGCAGTAGTGGGACCAGTGACTGGGGTAGCTTTGACATTAAGGTTACAGCTAGCGGTGATAATATTATCCCCCCGGACGGCAACGACGACAATATGGTGAAATTGGACAACCCAGGTACTCTCACCGTGACAGTGACAAACGCGGGGACCACGGGAACGATTAGTTTAAATGTCGCCGGCAAAATATACGAACGAGCTGGCGTAAGCTTGACATCGGGCGGTTCGTATGACTTATCAGCGCCTGACAGCAGCGTGATAAATATCACACTCAGCGGCACTACCGGCACCCTTATAGAAAACGACACAAGGATTTACACAGTGAACCGGTACAATGCCGCACATTACGAGTCCGTCGGCCTTGGAAGTTTCGGGTTCACGACCCAAGCTATCACGGGTCCGGCAACATCTATCGCTTCAAGTGGCATACTGACGCTCAGATTCGGCAGCGGTTTGAACAACGCAGAACCTGCTTCAGATTGCTATGCGGAACTGAATATCGGCGGTGATATTTATACTGCCACTAACGTACTGAATGGCCTTTCTGCCAGTCCTCCTACTACTATTTCTTTGAGTAACGGCACCGATACCATAACTTTGGATGTCAGCAATTATTCAACTATTACCCCACCAACCAACGGCAGTGAAATCACCATGTACGTCAATGGATTGGGTTTTGGCGGAGAGGTTCCGGACAGCAACACCCTCTCAGTCGCTGATCTGGCGAGACTGATAACCTTCGAACCGACGGAAGACCTCGACACCAGAAACACTTTCATGCTGCGTGTTCGCCCAGATTACGACCCGTCGATCGCTACCGGTAACAGCATCACCTTCGACCTCTACACTTATAACCGACACGGTGATGTCATCGGCGTGTCGGAGGTCACGATCACCGAGGGGGGAGAAACCCAGAAGGTCACAATTTTTGACGCTGACGCGAACGAGATCGAGGTCGACTTCAAAACGCAACTGAACTGGGACGGTCCTATAACCCCCGCTCGCCTGCGCGCCGGCGATCAGGCGACTTTCGCGGCGCGGTACGCCGCTCCGCTCGTCGGGCGCTACGACGCCGGCGATTCGCCGATGGTGTTTCAGGACGACGTGCAGTCGAACGCCTCGCTCCTGCTGGAGGTCGTCTCGGT
>JAISDQ010000055.1 GCA_031264605.1 Synergistaceae bacterium
CCTTGCCGGGTTTGGGGCGGAGCCCCAAGGTTCTGTCTTAGGAGGACGTGAAATGAGCGGGGATATTTTTAAACCAGCGGATATATTGCTGCCGAATGTCAGCGACATGCGCGTCTGGAGCGTTATCGCGTGCGACCAATTTTCCTCGGACGGGGACTACTGGGATCGCGTCGCGGCTTACGTCGGCGGCGCGCCCTCGACGCTGCGGATGATACTTCCCGAAGCTCGCCTGGGCGAGCGCGCCCACGAGGATTTCGCGCGGGAGATATCGCTTGCGATGCAAAGCTACCTCGAAAAAGGAATTTTTCGCGAATACGGGAACTCGCTTGTGTACGTGGAGCGCAAACTTTCAAACGGACGCGTGAGACGCGGGCTTGTCGGCGCGATAGACCTCGAAAGTTACGATTATTCGCCGGATTCCAGAGCGCCCGTCCGGGCCAGCGAGATGACCGTTCCAGACAGGCTGCCCCCGCGCGTCGCCGCCCGCGCCTCCGCTTCCCTCGAATTGCCTCACGTCATAGCGCTCCTTGACGATGCCGAAATGTCGGTCATCGAGCCTCTCGGAAGACGAAAAGACTCGTTCGAGAAGCTGTACAGCTTCGACCTGATGGAGGGCGGAGGGCATATCGCGGGATGGCGCGTCCCGGACGGCGAAACCGAGCGCGTCGCGGGGCTGGTGAACGGGCTGCGCGGCGAAGCCATTATGATAATAGGCGACGGCAATCACTCGCTCGCGGCCGCAAAGGCCCGCTGGGACGAAATGAAACGGAACGGGGCGAAGGACGCGCCCGCGCGTTACGCGCTGGCGGAACTGAACAACGTATACGACCCGGCCGTGGAATTCAAGGCCATTCACAGAGCGGTTTTCGGCGTCGACGCCCGTCAGTTCGTGAGAGACATGGAGCGGGCGATAGGCGGCCCGGGGCGTTACAGAGTCGGCTGGCGATCGTCGGGCGAGAGCGGGGAATTCGCCGCGGCGGCTTCCTGTATAGGCGACGCGATAGAGGCCGTGCAATCGTTCATAGACGACGCGTCCGGAAAAACGGGATGCCGCGTCGATTACATACACGGCGGCGACGCCTTGGAATCGCTCTCGGCGGCGCGGGACAACGTGGGAATAATCATGCCGGCCATGGACAAGTCGGATTTCTTCGGCGCCGTCTTGTCGAGAGGCGTGTTTCCGAGAAAAAGTTTTTCGATAGGGGAATCGCGCGATAAGAGATACTATCTGGAATGCAGGAAAATCGTCTGATACCTGATTACAATCAAAAGCGAGCTGATAATATCACCGGACGACACGCCGGCCCGGCTTCAAATCTTCACCTTCAGGCTCCTGATTTCAAATTGGTATGAAAATCGGCCCGCGCCGAAAGCGGCGCGAAGCGTCCGTGAAAAGGGTTTTTTTCTTTTGTGAATTCATGAAAACGGGCCGGTTTTTTTTACAAATACGGCGAGGGTGCGGTCATTTCGACGAATAACTCCGTATAACTTGAGTTGCGGGCCTGTTTATGTTAATATAACACCAATAAAGAAGCCTGTTGGGAGTGATTGAATTGACTGACGCATTGAGCGCTATTAGGGAGCAGGTCACTCAGTACAGAGGTTCAAGGGTATTTTACAGAGCCGCCAACGGCCGCCGAAAGGCCGAAGCCCGTCAGGGAGTAATAATGGAAGCCTATCCAAGCCTTTTCACACTTTTCGTCGAATCTCAAAACAGCACGGTCTCTTTCAGTTACGCCGACCTCCTGACTAAAGAAGTCGAGCTGAGGTTGCTGCCCTGCGAAGATAAGAGCTGACCCGCCGTGCCTCGCGTGACCGTCGCCGCGTGAACGCTGGATGTCTCTTGTCTTTGCCGCGCAGTGCCCGATAAAACTGAACCTCACGCTGCGCGTCCTGAGTAAGCGTCCCGACGGTTATCATGAAATCAGCTCGCTGTTCTGGCGTCTGCGTTCTCCCGAAAGCCTGGAGGTTTGTTTCGATTCGGGAAAAGACGTCCTGTCGGTTTTCGGAGACGATATACCGGGTGAAAACCTCGTTACCCGCGCGATACGCCACATAAGGGACGTTTTCGGGGACGATTCTTTTCCGCCCGCCGATGTGCGGTTATACAAGAGAATCCCAACGGGAAGTGGTTTGGGCGCGGGAAGCGGAAACGCCGCGGCGGTTATCGGTCTCTTTAAGCGAATTTACGGCGGGGTAAAAGACGCGGGTTTGGATTTGGTCTCCGTGGGTGCGGATGTAGCTTTCCTGGCGGGGGATAGCGAAGCGGCTCTGGCGCGGGGCAGGGGCGAAGTTCTCGAAGATTTGAACGGAAGGCCGAAAGCGGTCGCGGCGTTGTTTTTTCCGCATTGGCGGAGCGATACGGGGCGCGCGTACGAGACGCTCGACGAAGCGCGCGAACATGGAGCCGCGCGTTCTGTTTCGGCAAGCGAGGCGCGGGATGAGGCGGTTTCCGTTTTCGGGCTTCTGAAAGACGGACGCGGGATCGGTTTGCTCCCGAATGATTTTCTGCGTTGCGCGGGGCATGAACGCGAGTACGGCGAAATCGGTGCCTTGGCCGGCGAAAACGGCGCTCTCGCGTGGGGGTTGTGCGGCAGCGGGTCGGCTTATTTCGCGTTGTTCGGCCTCGAAGACGACGTTGGTTTGCGTTCGATGCTCGGCGCTATAAAAGAAGAAAAAAACAGGTTTCAGTGGCTCCGAAAAATTTTGGTTCTGGAGTGATGGCTATGAGAGGTAAAAGAACTCAGCGTTTGATACGGGTGGCGTCCCGGATGCTGCTCCATCCATCGCGCCAGATGTCGCTGACGGAGACGGCCGCGGGTTTCGGAGTTTCCAAAACTCTCGTGAGCGACGATATCGAGATTATTTCCGAAGCGCTGAAAAGCGAAGGAGTCGGCGGCATTGTCACCGACCGCGGGCGAAGCGGGGGAGCGTATTTCATACCGTCCCCGTCCAGGGAATACTGCCTCGCAAGATTGCAGAATCTCGCCACGACGTTATCCGTCCCCGAACGCATGCTGCCCGGGGAATTGGTCTATTACACCGATTTGCTGTTCGACCCGGACTGGGCTTCTTTTCTCGGCTTCGCCATGGCCTCGCTGTTCGACGACAAAAAACCGACGGTGGTGCTCACTTCGGAGGTCAAGGGAATCCCGGTGGCCTTTTTCACGTCCTACGCTCTCGGCGTGCCTCTCGCGGTCTGCCGGTTCCGCAACCGCCCGAGCGACGGACCGGCCGTCGGCGTGCATTTTCCCATAGGCAACGGCGAAGTCAGGACGATGTACCTGGGCACGAGGTTCATATCCTCGTCGAGCAGAGTGCTCATAGTCGACGACTTCATGCGCGGAGGCAGCACGGCGGCCGGAATGCTCCTCATGGCCCGCGAATTCAACGCGGACGTGGTAGGAGTGGGCGTATTCATCTCGTGGAGAGACAACAAGACCCGCGCCGTAACCGATTACCGTTCGCTTCTTGAATTATCGGTCAACGAAGGGGTTCCGAAGCTCACCGTCTCGGAAATCTGAACGGAATGTGCGCCTGAACGGGACAGGATTGAATATGGAGGGCGGGTTTTTGACCGCCCTCTTGTTTATGCATAGGCGTGGCTGACATATTTATGAACTGGAAAGATACATGCCATATGGAACCAACAAGAAACTTAGTAATACCAATGCTTTTTAGTTTTTAGGCAAAGGCAAGGGGTACGGTACGATAAAATCAAATGAGACGCCACATAATGAAGGCGTCTCTTTCTTTATGCTCTTTACATCTTCACCGCTAATGAGATTACACGTCCAAATTCTTCACTTCTTCGCGGGTCAGACCAGTCGCTGTAACGATTTGGTCAAGCGGCATATTCATTCCTAACAGATTTCGAGCAATAGCAAACGCTTTTCTTTGTTCCCCTCTGTCCTCAGCGGTGGCCATATTGGATTGCATGTCGGTCTCGTACATCCTGCGGCTGCGATATACCGCACGCTCACGCTCGTCCTTGCTTACGCTCATCAACAAACTCCCGGCCATCTGTAACGCCTCCTTCGATTGAATGACCTTGTTGACGGTCTCGCGGTACTCGGGGATATTCGCGTACTGAAGGAATAACGCCCATTTCTCCAAGTCCGTCATGTCGTCCACGGATTTTCTCATAATCTTACCGAGTTTGCTCAATTCCACATATATTACATGAATAGCGTCGGACAGCAACTCATTGGTGGTATCATGGCGCATGGAAAACGAGTTCACGTAATCCGGACGGTTCGGGAAAACGGTATAGGAGCAAAACGTCACCTGATAAGTCTGAGACAATCTGTCGTATCTCCGCAATCCTATTGATGGTTGTGAGGAGTGCAAGTCGCACAGGTAGTATATGCTCTTTCCCTTGATATTCTTATGTTCACCGTCCGCGTCCTCCTGGATTCGGCTGGCCTGCATCTCCAAATCTGCCTGTGTTCCGTCGTCGAGCCTGCAATTCAC
>JAISDQ010000057.1 GCA_031264605.1 Synergistaceae bacterium
TTCTCGGCCGCCGCGCCGACGTTGTAATGGACGGCGTCATTGCAGGCGGCGGTCAGCGCGTACATTGAATATCCCTTGTCGAATACGAACACCTGCGAACCCTTGTACCTCTCGAATTGCGAGACCAGAAGCGCCAGAAGCGTCGATTTGCCCGCGCCGGTCGGGCCGAGTATGAGGGTGTGCCCAACGTCGTCGACGTGCAAATTCAAGCGAAACGGCGTGCTCCCGACAGTTGCCGCCTGCAACAGCGGCGGGCTGTATTTGGGGTAGTTTGGCGGGGGGCATGGGCAAAATTCGGCGCCAGCCCAGTGATTTGTAAGCGGCGCCATGTCGGAGTAGTTCAAGCTATGAAGGAAGGGTTTCCTGACGTTCTCGCGCCCGTGTCCAGGCAGCGCGCCCAAAAAAGCCTCGACGGCATTCATTCCCTCCGCTCTCACGCTGAAGCCGCACCGTTCGAAGAGTTTGGTCATGTCGCGGATTTTGGCCTGAAGCCTCTCCTCGCTCTCGTCCTTCAGAATGACGGTCGAGGTGTAATGTCCGTAGATGATCACTCCCTGCTCTATGAGCCCCAACGCCGAGTCAAGCTCGTCTACCATCTGAAGCGCGTATTGATCGGGCGGCGCGCTCGCGTTGTTCATCATGGCAGCCACGAACGGATAGACTTTCTGCTGCCATTTCTTACGGTCGGATTTCACCTTGTTCCTGGCGTAATGCTGATCCGTTACGATAAAACGTGACGACCAGACCATGTCCATCGGAATCTGCTCAATGTCGGCCAACATTCCGGGCCGGGAATATGACGGGAACCCCTCCACGCTCAGCACGGCCGTCGCCTGTCCGTCGTAGACCAGTATCCTGCCGTTTTCCACATCCCTCGAAAGGTACGCGTCGAGGTTGTCGGGCGGATACGGCAGCAGGCACAAGTGCTTTTCCCTGTTCATTATCATGTTCAAGGCGCGCAGCAGCTCGTCGTTATCCGGTGTGTATGTGAGTCTCTTGAAACGCACGGTCTGAGAGAAGCTCGTCTGGAACCTCATGATAAATTCGTTGAACCGTTTTATATCCCTTTCGAGATACGTCACCCCTTCGTCCCCGACACTGCCCATCAGGAAATCCCCGAGTTTTTTCAATACGCCTATGCGCTCTCTGATTGGAGGCAGGTAGGTGAGGAAAATGTACGCGAACGTCTCGAAATGAGCTTCCTCTTCCGTAAATTGCATGTAACGCTCATTGTCTATTAGGGCGTTTGTCGGTTCGAGAAAGCAGCCGTTCGGATAATCGGAGGACGGGATCCTGACTATGACTTGATGGATCATCCAGCCCACGTCGAGGCTTTTGAGCGCGTTATTGAAAGACGCCGACAGCCATTCCGCCTCGCCAACCGTGGCGCTTTCGAGATCCGGCCCCCGATAGAGGAAACCGCCGAGGTAAGCCCCGTTTTTAAGCAGCATTACCCCAGGTTCCACCATTGCGTAGTATTGAAGGTACGCGTCAAAACCCATCTCGGGCGCCAAAATCAGAGCCACCTCTTGCGTATGAAAAGGGGTGTTTTAGTGTCGGCGGAGCTGTGCGCGGGGAAAAAAAACTGATTGTGAAAAGGCCTGTCCGAGTACTGCGAGTAGCGTTTGAATACGTCGAACATGAGGGGATCAGCGCTGCCCATCAGGCGCAGCGCGAAATTTATCAAAAACCACGCCGCGACGGACAGCAGAGCTACAAATACGCGGCCCCTCGATATCCCGACGTTGAACCCGACGTACAAACAGGCAAGACAGCTCACCGTAAACAACGTTCTGTCACAGCCCAATATCAGGAGCGGTTTTGTCATGCTCTGATTGATGGAGAGCTGACGGGCTTTTTCTATTGCCATATCCGCTCTTACAGCAAAAGTTCAATAAACGGCACGTTGGCGGAAGCGCCGCTGTAGAATGCGCTCAGCAGGCCGGCCGCCCCGACCACAAGCCCGATGACCAGCACGAGGTACACCGCGGTACGCATGAAGCCCTGGATGTTTCCTCCGAAAAGGAGCGCCGCCCCGGCGCCTACTATCGCGATCAGCGACAGGATCCCTGCCACCGGACCGGTAAGGGAGTTCATCAGCACGGTAAGCCCGGGTCCCCACGGCAATGTGTCGCCGGTCGTCGCGAAAGCGGCGCCGGCAAGCGACAGATACAGCAAGGAAGTAATAAACATTAAAAACCATACATTAATGCGCCCGTTTTTCTTTTCCATATACGATTCACCTCTCGCCAATATTTTTTAGTGATAATGTTTTTCTGTTCTTTTGATCCATCTCACCTCATATTCGTTTTTTTCGGAGTTGTAGCCTCTCACCTCCATAATCTCTGTGAGTGCCGGGCCGTTCTCAAGCCGTTCGTTGTGGAGCACGAGTCCGAGCGCCTGGCCTATCAGACGCTGCATCGGGTTCGGCACGGCCTCCAGTATTAGCATTTCGAGCCTGTCGAGAGCTTCCAGGCAACCGTTCGCGTGTATGGTCGTCACTCCGCCCGGATGGCCCGTATTCCAGCTTTTCAAAAGATCGAGCGCCGCCCCATTGCGTATCTCTCCGATGACTATGCGGTCAGGGCTCTGTCTCATTGCCGTGAAGAGGAGTTTTTGCATGGAGACGCGTTCGTCAGTGTACATGCGGACCTTGTTTTTCTGAGGTATTTGAAGCTCCGCCGTGTCTTCCATCGAAACTATTCTGTGATGCGGGTGTATAAGGTTTATCTCGTTCAAAATCGCGTTTGTCATGGTTGTCTTGCCGCTTCCCGTAGCTCCGGCGACCAGAAAATTCATTCGCCGGGCTATGCCGGAGCGGATTGTCTCCTTGTCCTGGGCGGTCATTCTCTCCGTTGCCACATAATCGTCAAGCGTGAATATGCGCGAGGCTTTTTTGCGGATGTTGAAAGTCGGCTTCTCGGTGGTCGGCGGAATAACGCCATTGAGCCTCGATCCGTCGATAGGAAGCACTTCCGCAATAACTGTTTCCGCGTAGTTTATCGTCCTGCCGTAATACGACGCCACCGTGCCAAGAAACGCCAAAGAGCGATCCGGCAACATCCTGACTCCGGTGTCGGCGGGAGCATCCGCTCCAAAGCGGCTAACCCAGACGGAACAGTCGTCATTCAGCATGACCTCCGTTACCGCGCTGTCGCCGAGCATTGATAACACTTCATTTCCCATCTCGCGCTTCATCTTTTCGAGAAGTCTCCTGTTGACTTCTTCTGTCATCATCGGCAACGCAAACCCCACCTTAGAGGGTGTCTGAAAATAAACTTGACATATCATTCTTTATTTCGACAAATTGTATAGTTCCAATCACCGCGAAAAGCATCGTTCAAAATATGGATTGCGGCAAACTCTTCATCCGTGACACAAATTTCTTTTTCGCATATTTTTTCATCAAGAACACACCTTATCAAAAGTCCCTTTTGGGTTGTGGTTGAGCCAATAAGATTCACAATGACCGAAGTACTTTCGATTGGTACGCCTTGCCAGTTTTTGCTGATGAACGCAAATATGCGATGCTCAATATCAAGG
>JAISDQ010000107.1 GCA_031264605.1 Synergistaceae bacterium
CGGGTTTTGACGGAGACGGGATTTGGACTCCGGCCTTCGTTTTTTGTCTTTTAAAGTATGGATATTTAGCGCAATTTCTAATATAATCAAATTGATTCGACAGATGAATCGCAGATAGAATGTTATTAGCGCTGAGGCAAGCAAATTTGGACGAACTTGCCCGATGAACCTGCCGGCGGAAGTTGTGCGGACCGGCGTGGCGATTCGGCTGAATATCCATAACAGGCAATTTTTTGACGGACTATTCTGAAGGATTGGTGGTGCTTGAATGAGACCGAGAATCGTGGAACAGCGAAGACCTAGAAGACGTAATTTTCCTCTTGGAATAGTTCTTTCCTTGGTATTCTTAATTTTGGGAGTGGCAGTGGCATACGCGCTTCTTGTGGGCAACAAACCCCCGGAGCCGATACCGGATCCAGGCAGGATTATCAGGCCCACCCCTCCCATTGACCTTGTGGCGAGCGAAGAGGACGAATTTGATTTTGGGGACGTTTCGGCGGACGCGCCGGTAATCGGTCCGATTGCGTCCACATCCGATGTCCCCGCGGATACCGGTTCTTCCGCCGGCGATCAATTCTCCGACCCCGCCCAGAGGGCGGCCGCGTATAAAGTGAGCAACGCGGCGCTCAAAAGAACTGTCGACCAGTATGCCAAAACGCGGGCGAATCACTGCGCCGGCGAGATAACCGTTCAGACGGACGACACCCCGCTCAACGTGAGAAGCGGTCCGTCCACGGGAAATCCGGTGCTGACGAAGGCGACTAAGGGATCGAAACAGAGCGTCCTCTTGTGGGCGCCTGACTCCAGGAATCAATCCGCGCGCTGGTTCCTCCTTGTCGATGACAGTACCAAAGCCGTAAAAGGGTGGGTCTCGGCGGAATATTGCGATTCCTCAAGCGTCGTTTTCGCGAACTGAGATTTCGTTTTTCAGCAATTATATTATAGAGAGGGGTGCCGCGTATTTTCAAGGGTCTTCCGACTAGAGAAAAACTGAAAGCGGTTGCCGCCGTTTCGGCGGTTGTGTTGTTGTTGTGCGTATTTATGGCGGTTTCGATGAGGTATTTTCGCAGGGAGACGCCTCCCGCCCCCCCAGCGAGAACCGAGACGCCTCCCGTTTCCGAGGATGTTTCTCGCGAAGGCGCGCCTGTGGTAACTGTGCCGGAAACAACGACTTCGGTTGATTTGTCCGCCGACGTCCGTATCCCTCCCAGGTCGCGCCTGGCTGAAGACGTTGAAGGCACGTTCATAGTGATAGACAAGAGCGACTTCACAATGGAAATCTTTCGCGACGGAGAAGCGGTGGGACAGTATGGAATAGCGGTAGGGCAGAATCCGGGCGACAAACAGGGCGTCGGCGATATGAGGACGCCCGAGGGCGAATTTCCGATAGTCCAGATACAGAATTCCTCCAGGTGGACGCACGATTTCAAGGATGGCAAAGGGCAGACGAAGGGCGCCTACGGGCCGTATTTCATCAGGCTTGGAACCCCGGGTTGGACTGGCATAGGAATCCACGGAACTCACGCTCCCGACTCCATCGGCACGAATGTCACAGAGGGCTGTATCCGCCTCAACAACGAAGACGTTCAGGCGCTCCGGAAAATGGTTAAAGTGGGCGACAAGGTGGTCATAAGGCGCTAAAAATTCTTCAGCTCGAATACGGCGGTATTCGCGGCGAGTCTGTAATGGCGTGATTCCTCAGGTATGACTTCGCCGTATTTTTTCCGCCATTCTTCCTGCGCGCCCGACGTAACCGCGGTTTTGTAACGATGAGCTCCCCGAGTGAGTGTATCCACAGTGACGAGGCGTTTTTCCCTGTCAAGGGCAAACCTTATGTCGATGACGCCGTCCACCCTCGGCTGCCAGCCGCTTCCGGTCTGGTCGTTAGTGAACAGGGCGAAATCGTCGTTCCTTTTCCGTATCTCACATTCGATCGCCCTCAGGCCGAAAACCTCGTCGTTTTCCGGTATCGACACCGGTTCGGAGTCAAGTTTTTTGAATTTAAACGACAGGTATGTGTTTCCCTCCGCGTCAGCCGATTTTCCCGTGTACATCGCCGGAACGCAGCGCGGCATCATCGCCCCGAAGACGAACCAATTCTGGATTATAGTCTCGGGAGCGGCGTCTTTAGCCCCCATCAAAAGCTGTGAGGGCGTTCCGCTTACCCCTACCTTGAATCTGTCGCCCGAAACGATCTCTTGCGACAGTGTTCTGCATTTTGTCTCGGTAGCGTAAGTTATTTTACAGGAGGCGTTATCGCGCCGGCCCGTGTCCTTGCGGTCGGATAAAGATATCGACAGCGGCCCGGGCCAGTTGAAAGGGCTCGCCGATACCCCAAAATATTCCCTGTAAGCGGTTTCATCTTTTGGGAGGCCATATCCGCAATATTCCAACGGATTCCGCAAAATCGAAAAGACCGTTTCCGCCCTTGACAGAGCGGCATCGATATCGTCATTATGCTGCATGAGCCTTATGGGAAGATAAACCATCCCGGCAAGCCCGAAAAGAAGCATCGAGGCGATCATTGACGAAACCAGCAGTTCCACGAGACTGAAAGCTCGCGATTTTTTCATCGGGAGACGACTCACGCAAAACCATCCTCATAAAAAATTTTTTCCGCGAGCATTATCCGCGTATACCATGTTCCTGAAATCAGTAAAGATACGTTTTACATAAATTCATAGCGCCATTTTCTGGTGTTATGGATGTCGCCGATAGTGAACTTATAAGGATAGGCGGCGTGAATACAGGCAGGATAATATTTTCTTGTCTTTAGCGCACGAAGCGCGCGCGCCGCTTGCGCGGGCGCGCGCGCTCTTTTCGTCGTTTTTACAGCTTGTCCTTGGTGAGGACGGTTACGCCGGTGTCAACCGGATCCTTGGAGACGGTCTTGCCCTCCAGGACGGCTACCGCGGCTTTCATGCCTTCGTAGCCCATCACGTCGGGGTTCTGGGCCATCGTAGCTATCAGATTACCGTTCTTGATGAGTTCGCGGAGAGCGTCGGACTGGTCGAAACCAACTCCCAGCACCGCGCCGCCGGCTTCCTGAATCGAGTTGCCCACGCCCGTGGAGGAACCTTCGTTCGCGCCGAAAAGACCGACCACGTCCTGAGTTATGAAATTATCGGCTATTTCCTTGCTCTTGACGACGTCGCCCTCGCCGTACTGGGTCTCCAGGATGCTGAACTTCGTCCCCTCGAACGC
>JAISDQ010000190.1 GCA_031264605.1 Synergistaceae bacterium
TGATATAATGTCCGTTGCCCTTGGGGTGTAGCCAAGCGGCAAGGCAGCGGACTTTGGATCCGCCATCGATGGTTCGAATCCATCCACCCCAGCCATATAGACAGGGAGGGGGAAGTCGGCAGGCTTCCTCCTTATTATCCTGTTCGGTGGACGGCGATTCTCCGGGAGGAGTGTTGGGAGAACATGAGCGAACAACCGCAATCTGTCGGCGTCCTGATTCTCGCGGCGGGCAAAGGGATCAGGATGCACAGCGATAAACCGAAAGTCCTTCAGCCTCTACTTGAGGAACCTGTCCTTTATTACCCTCTCAGAGCGGCTACCGAAGCCGGAATGCGGAATATAGCGGTGCTTGCGGGATACAGGGGCGAAATGGTCGAGGAATACGTCAAGCGCGATTGGCCCGGAGTGGAAGTGATATGGCAGCGCGAACAGCTCGGCACCGGACACGCCGTCAAATCGGCACAGGAATGGTGGAAACGGTACGACAACGTGCTGGTGCTGTCGGGAGACGTCCCTCTGGTGCGGCATGAAACTCTTCTGTCGCTGCGGGACGAGCATATATCATCGTCATCGGCGTGCGCGCTGATGAGTTTCATAGCGGACGACCCGGCGGGATACGGAAGGCTGGTGAGGCTTGCCGACGGCGGCGTAAGAATTGTGGAACAGAGCGACGCCACCGAGGAAGAGCTTCTGATACAGGAGATAAACGCCGGCGTATATCTTTTCAATACGGCAGCCCTCTCGGGAGTTATAGATAAACTGACCAACGACAACGAACTCGGCGAATATTATCTCCCGGACACGGTGCAATTGATAGGCGACACCGAAGGGGATATCAGCGTCGTATTGTGCGGCGACCCCGAGGAACTGGTCGGCGTGAACACGCCGAACGACCTCGCTATGGCGTCGGGGGTACTGAGGAAAAGGATTCTCCACTCTCACATGGAAAACGGGCTGAAGTGCATGGATCCGTCCACAACATGGATAGGCCCGAGGGTCGAAATCGCGCCGGACGTCGTATTCGAGCCCGGCGTTTTGCTGTGGGGCAAGTCGGCGGTCGGCAACGGGTGCAGGGTCGGCGCGTGGTCAACGCTACGCGATGTCTCGATGGGAGAGAGCGTCAGAGTGTACGGACCTTCGGTCATTTCCGACTCGGCGATAGGCGATAACGCGGAGGTGGGCCCGTTCGCTTTTTTGCGGATGGGAGTCAAAATGGAGCCGGGCGCCAAGGTCGGGCGCTTCGTAGAGGTCAAAAACAGCACGCTGGGCGAGAGAGTGAAGGCGCTGCACCTCTCGTATCTCGGCGACGCCAGCGTCGGCAAGAATACGAATATCGGCGCGGGAACGGTTACGTGCAACTACGACGGGGCGCGGAAGAACGTCACTTTCATCGGGGACGACTGCTTCGTGGGAAGCGACACCATGTTCGTCGCTCCAGTGACGATGGGGGACAAAGCGACTACGGCTGCCGGTTCGGTGATAACTAAGGATATCCCCGACGGCTCTCTTGGAATAGCCCGCGAGCGTCAGACCAACGTGGACGGCTGGAACGAGAGAAAGGGCATCGTTTCGGGCGGCGCAGAAAAGGTCGGTGACTGTTAAGCATGGAATCGGCTTCTAGAGACATAAAGATATTTTCGGGCAGCGCTCACGAGAATTTTTCGAAACGCATCTGCCAGGTTCTGGGAATCCAGGGCGCGGAGCGAAAGATATTCCGTTTCTCCGACGGCGAGATAGGGCTTTCGCTGCAGGAGAGCGTTCGCGGTACCGACGCTTTCATCGTTCAGCCCACGTGCGCGCCCGTAAACGAAAATCTCATGGAGCTTCTGGTGATAGTGGACGCCATGAAACGGGCTTCGGCGTTCAGGGTAAACGTTGTCCTGCCATATTTCGGCTACGCGAGACAGGACCGCAAAGCGAAAGCGCGCGAGCCGATAACCGCGAAACTGGTGGCCAACCTTCTGCAAAAGGCGGGAGCCGACAGGGTAGTGACCGCCGATTTGCACGCCGGACAGATTCAGGGCTTTTTCGACATACCCGTCGATCATCTCACCGGAATACCTCTCCTGGCCTCTCATTTCAAGAGGATATTGAAACCCGGCTTGCAGGAACGTCAGGTGATAGTGGTTTCCCCTGACATCGGAGGCGTGGTGAGGGCGCGTAAATTCGCGGAGCAGATAAACGCCGAGCTGGCCATAGTGGACAAGAGGCGTTCATACGATGTGGCGAACCAGAGCAAGGTCATGGAGATAATCGGCGACGTGAGAGGGCGAACCGCCATTCTGGTCGACGATATAATCGACACCGGCGGCAGTATCGTCAACGCCGCCGCCGCGCTGATGGAATACGGGGCGGAACGCGTGTACGCCTGCGCCGTGCATGGAGTGCTTTCGGGCGCGGCGATAGAACGTATAGGGAATTCGGTGATAGAGGAGATGGTGCTCACCGACACCATACCCATTACCCCCGAAAAGAAACTGCCCAAGATAACCACGATGTCGATAGCGCCGCTTTTCGCGGAGGCGATACGCAGAATACACCTCGATCATTCCATAAGCATTCTCTTCCAGCAGAAACCGAGGAGAAAAGAACGATAAACTTTAATTCAAAGATAATAAAACCTGTATATTAAACGAGGAGGAAGGGTAAATGGCGGTAAAAATCAAACTGGCAAGTCGTGCCGGCACGGGCAAGGGAACGTGCCGCAAACTGAGGGCGAAGGGCGTGGCGCCGGCCGTGTTCTACGGTCCCGAGTACAAAGAGAGCATGGCAGGCGCCGTGGAACTCAGGGAAATTTCGCGCGTCGCGAACGCTCCCAACTGGGAAACGAACATGATAGACCTTGAGCTTCCGGACGGCAGGGTGGAAATGGCGCTGCTGCGCGATGTCCAGCGCCACGCGATCACCCGGGACATCCTTCACGTCGACTTCTACCAATTGGTGAAGGATCGCAAGGTAAAGGTCGCAGTTCCGGTTAGATTGGTCAACAAGGATACCTCCGCGGGCGTCAAAATGGGCGGCGTTCTCGAACATCCTCTCCGCGAGATCGAGATAACGGTGCTTCCCAGGGAGATTCCCTCCGAGATAGTGATCGACGCCGCGAAGATGCAGCTCGGCGACGAACTGTTCGTGCGGGAACTCGATATGCCCGAAAGCGCGGAACTTATAACTTCGGCGGACTCGGTTGTCGTCATGATAGCGCGTCCGCGTTCCGTCAGCGAAGTTGAGGAGACCTCCGAAGAAGCGCCGGCTGAGGTCGAGGTCGTGGGCAAGGGCAAGCGCAAGGAAGAAGGATCCGAAGAATAGAGGATTCGCTTTGAAACTTGTGGCGGGGCTCGGCAATCCCGGGCTTGAATTTGTGTGGAGCCGGCATAACGCAGGATGGCTGGCTCTCGATTTTTTCGCGGGAAAAGCGGGTTTAGGCGAGCCCCGCACGAAATTCAACGGGGCCTTCTGGCCTTCTTCCAATGTGCTGGGCGAGAGCGTCGCTTTCCTCAAGCCTTATACGTACATGAACCTCAGCGGCAAATCGGTTGCCGAGGCGGCGCGTTATTTCGACGTCGCCCCTTCGGATGTGTTCGTCGTCTTCGACGATGTGGCGATTCCCTTCGGGACGCTGCGATATCGGTCGAAGGGCTCCGCCGGAGGGCAGCGCGGAATGATTTCGGTGCTTGGCGCTCTGGGCACGCTCGAAGTGCCCCGCCTTCGGATAGGAATGGGCGCTCCCCCTCCGCGGTATGACATCAAGGATTGGGTTCTTGGCGTGATGCCCAAAGAACATCGGGACGCGTGGCCCGGCGTCGAGGCTTTGGCCTGGGACGCCCTTTCGAAGTGGCTTCTCGGCTCCGGCGGCGAAGGGTTTACGCTCAGGGTGAGCGAGGGTTGAAAGAAACAATGGATCAAGCGCGCGCCCGCGGACGTCTCGGCGAGCTGGACGTCTCCTTCTGGCGCAGAAATATCTCCCTTCACCTGCCGTCGGCCGGCGCGGCGCGGCCTTGGATATGCAGGGGATTTGAACACCCGCTTCTCGTCATTCTGCCCAATACAAGATTTGTTCGCGATTTCGCGGCCGACGCCGAGGCTATGAGGAAATACGCCGAAATCCCCTCCGTCTCCGAGTTGTCCGAGATGCCCATAAACCCCTTTTCGGCGGATACGCAGGCTTACGAAGCCGCCAAAGCGTCCAGGGGCGAGGCGTTGGGGCGATGGAACGATTCGGGGGGAATACTGCTCTCTACTCCCGGTTCGCTGATGGGGCCGCTCTCGACGGGCGGCGACAGGATTACGATTGCCGCCGGGCCCGGTTCGAGCCGTTCGGCGCTTCTGGAATGGCTTTCATCACACGGTTACGAAAAGACGGACCTCGTGTGGACGCCGGGACAATTCACCTACCGGGGAGGTATCGTGGATTTTTTCGATCCCTCGTATTCATGGCCGGTCAGGGTGGAGTTTTTCGACGACGACATAGAGAGCATGAGATACTTTGCCACCGACACGCAGCGAAGCATCGCCAGCCTGACCCGTCTCGGCGTGATGGCGCTTTCGTCCAGGCGGGCCTCCAAACTGACCGATTTCTTTCCCCCGGCCATGCACGTCATGTTCGTGGAACCGGCGGATTTGGACAATGCCGCCGACAGTTACGCGTGGATGTCCGCCGGAATCGAAATGGCTCCCGGCGACGTCCGCGCCGAATGGCTCGACGTCGAACGCGCGCTGGCGCTTTTTCCGAGAGTGCGGATAACGGCCGGCGTGGAACGGGCCGAACTCAAAAGCGGAATCTCCGGCATACCCAATTTCAGAGGGCGGTCACGCGATCTAGAAGCGTATTGCGGCGATATGGATAAAAAAGGAGTCCGCCTAGCGCTGATATCTATGTCCGAACATTTCCGCAAGTGGGGCGCGGATATGGGTTACGACGTTTCGGAGGGATCTGTGTCGGAGGGGTTTTACGACCTGTCGGAGAAGAGAGTTTTCATAGGCGATTTGGAACTCTCGGGGATGGTCGTTTCGGCGGCGAAGGACGGCGTGAGAGTGCCTCTCGACTGGGGCGACCGTCTGATCCCGGGCCAATGGGTGGTTCACGAGGATTACGGCGTGGCGCGCTACATGGGTTCCGAACAGATACCGTCGGCGGACGGGGTTCAGGAGTATCTTGTGCTTGAATACGCCGAAGAGCGGCGTCTTAAAATTCCCGTGATGCACTTCCATAAAATATCTCCCTACCGGACATATCCCGGGACCGAACCGACAGCGGACAATCTGCGGGGCGTCCAATGGAAAAAAATGTCGCGGCGCGCTCACGAACAGGCGGAAATGGCCGCGCGTTATCTAGTGGACGTTTACGCACGGCGCGAGACGACCCCTGGCAGAGCGTTCGGAGAAGACCCGGAAGCCGAGGCCGAGTTCGAGCGCACATTCCCCTACAGAGAGACGTCGGATCAGATAAAGGCCATAGACGAGATACTGAAGGACATGTCGCGGCCCATTCCCATGGACAGGCTGCTTGTTGGCGACGTCGGTTTCGGAAAGACGGAAGTCGCCCTGAGGGCCGCCGCGAGATGTGTGTTCGGCGGTTGTCAGGTGGCGCTGATCGCCCCCACTACCCTTCTCGCCGAACAGCATCACGCTACATGGAACGCGCGCTTCGACTCCTTCGGCGTCAGGGTGGAGGTCGTATCCCGTTTCGTGTCTTCGGCGGATACGAAAAAAATCCTCGGGGACACGGCGTCGGGGAGCGTCGACATATTGCTCGGAACGCACAGGATACTGGGCCGGGACGTGTCGTTCAAAAACCTAGGGCTGGTCATCGTGGACGAGGAACACAGGTTCGGAGTGATGCACAAGGAGCATCTCAAAAACCTGTATCCCGGCGTCGACGTGCTCATGCTGTCGGCCACTCCGATACCGAGATCGCTCCACATGTCGCTGTCAGGATTGCGGGATCTCTCGGTGATCGGGACTCCCCCAAGAAAGCGCCTGCCCGTCCTCGCCGCTTCGGGAATGTGGTCGGAGAGGCTTGTCAAAAACGCCGTGCTGAGGGAAATCGCGCGGGGAGGCCAGATATTTTACGTGCACAACCGCGTGAATTCGATAGACCGCGAGGCACTGACGGTGAGGCGTCTTTTCCCGAACCTGCGGGTGGGCGTTGCTCACGGGCAAATGCCCGAAAAAACGCTCAAGGAAACTATGGACGGATTCGCCGCTGGCAGACTCGATATGCTGGTTTGCACCACTATAATCGAGAGCGGGCTCGACATGCCCCGCGCCAATACCCTGATAGTCAGCGACTCGCAAGACCTGGGCCTCGCCCAGATGCACCAGCTGCGCGGACGCGTCGGGCGCAGGGAGGAGCAGGCGTACGCGATGTTCCTGTACCCCGAAGGCACGATACTCACCAAAGAGGCGACGGAACGCATGGAGGCGATAGTGGCCATGGACGAGTTCGGGGCGGGCTACGAACTCGCCAGGCGCGACCTCGAAATACGGGGGGGCGGAGAGCTGGTCGGCGTGGCTCAGCACGGCAACCTCGGGCGCGTCGGTTTTCAGCGGTACTGCGATCTACTGGAAGAGGCGATCCGAAAGATAAAGGGCGACGCGAGGGAGAGGACTCAGGTCGAGGTGATGATTCCGTCCGCGATACCGGACGGGTATATACCTCAGGAGAGCCTGCGGGTGGCGCTTTACAGAAAACTTCTCTGGACGCCCGACGTTTTGGCGCTCGATTCGCTGTACGAGGAGACGATAGACCGTTTCGGCCCGATTCCGCGCCCGCTCCAGTTTCTCTTCGACGTGTCGCGGATACGCAT
>JAISDQ010000212.1 GCA_031264605.1 Synergistaceae bacterium
TGTTTTTGAAGTTCCACGAGTTGCATAACTTTATCGACCGGCGCCGAGTAACCCATCAGATGCAGGTTGTTTTTTTTGAACTCGGCAATTCGGGAACCGTCCGGGCATTCTATGTAGGCATCGCGAATGACCTATTCTTTCGGAACCACCCAGTCAAAAGCCTTCGTCCCGGTCGGCGCTTCATGAATTTTCATATTTCTGCATATATCTTTTAGAATTTTCAGCGTCTCCCTCACTCCGTCGCCGGTAATGCTGCGGCAGATGGGGAAAAGCCTTCCGGCCAAATCGTAAATGGCCCGCCCTTCTTCGATCGACAATTTTATCACCCCGCCAAATAAAGTGTAGTTCCCACGAAATTTTGTTACCATAGGCTACGTTCGCGGAATGTCAATCAGACATGTGGTTTTAAGGAAACGCTGAATAAGTCACCCTTATAGCCTCACTTTTTCACTGAGCGCCCGAATTTTTTCAGCGAGGTATATTTCGATTATTATGACATCACTTCCTTCAAGGTGAATTATAATGCCAAATATTTCCGGCGTCTGTATGTTTTCCTTCATTCGAGAGATACGGTTTTACAGTGACGGCAAGCGCGAATATTCCCGCTCATGCTTTACACAAGTTTAACCATTACGTAACGCCCTTTTTACAATCCGGTGATAATTTGAATCTACAAAAAATAACGGAGGTGTTGGGTTTTATGCGGCGCATTAAAGCACTGTTTGTCACGGGCGTTTTACTCATGTTCGGCGCGGCGGCTATGGCTTCCGAGGCGGAGATCGTGGTGCTTCCCATTGACCGGGCAAAGTTCCTGGCCGGCCAGAGATTCGACCTCGAGGTGGAGTTTCGCGGCGCTTCCGCGAACGAGATCGGTCTTTTGATAGACGGCCGCGACGCGTCGGAATTTTTCGGCAAAGAGCCTGTCGTCAAGAAGAGCGGCACGCTGTCGAGCTTCAGGTTCAACGACGTTGCCCTGACAAAAGCCGGCGAGATAACGGCGGAGGCCAAAGCGAAGGTTGGGGGCAAGGAGTACGTCAAGAGCGTCCGGTACACGGTCGTGCCGCCCCAGGAGCAAAAGGCCAGGAACGTCATCCTCTTCATAGGGGACGGCATGGGGCTTGCCAGCAGGCAGATCGCCCGAATACTGTCCAAGGGCGTCACCGAGGGGAAGTACGACGGGCTCCTCGAAATGGAGTTGCTGCAAGACGGGACGGCGCTCATAAACACTTCGGGTTACGACTCGCTCGTCACCGATTCGGCGAACAGCGCGTCGGCGTACGCGACGGGGCATAAATCCGTAGTGAACGCGATGGGCGTGTACGAAAATTCGGATCCAGATCCGCTGACGCACCCCAAGGTCGAGAACATCACGGAACTCGTCAAACGCGCGAGAGGCATGTCGGTCGGACTGGTGACCACGTCCAACATCACTGACGCCACCCCGGCGGCTATGGTCGCGCATACCCGCCGCCGAGCGGAGCAGAATTTCATCGCCGGCGAGATGGCGAAGGCCGACGTCATCCTGGGCGGCGGTTCCCAGCAGTTCCTGCCGCGAAGCGTAGCCGGCTCCAAACGCGCTGACGACCGCGATTTGATCGAAGAGTTCAAGGCGGAGGGATACGCCTTCGCGGCCAACCGCGCCGGACTGGCGGCGGCAAAGGGGGAACGTGTGTTAGGGCTTTTCGGCCTCGACAATATGAACGTATATCTGGACAGGGAGATATTGAAGGACCCCGAGGTGCTGGGCGGTTTTACCGATCAGCCGACGCTGATGGAGATGACGAAACACGCCATCGATATTCTGAGTAAAAACGAGAACGGATTTTTCCTCATGGTCGAAGGGGCCTGCATAGATAAACAGCTTCACTCCATGGACTGGGAGCGCTCGGCCTATGACACGATAGAATTCGACAAAGCGATAGGCGTAGCGCGCGAGTTTGCGGCGAATGACGGCTCGACGCTGATAATCACGACCGCCGACCATTCTCACGGAATCAGCATCCTGGGAACGTACCACGAGCGGGACGGAAAGACCGGGCGCGAGGCGGTACGCACTTACGCGGAATCGATTTTCCCGACTTTCAGCGACTCGAACGGCGACGGTTTTCCTGAAAACCCGGCGCCGGACGTGACGCTGGCGATAGGATACGCCAATCATCCCGATTACTACGAGGATTTTAAATTCCACGCCAAACCGGTATCGCCGGCGATCATGTCCGGCGACGTTGCCGTAGGGAATACGGCCCGGGCGCCGCGGGGCGCTCTCTACATCGGAAACATTCCGGCGAATGAATCGTCCGAGGTGCACACCGCCGATGACGTGCCTCTGTCCGCGGCCGGCCCTGGCGCCGATTATTTCAGGGGAGTCATGGACAATACCGAGGTGTTCTTCGGCATCGTGAGAGCCCTCGGAATCGACCCGGCGCAGAAATAACCAATGCTTAAAACGCACATCACCATGAGAGAGGCCGCTCCCTGGCCTCTCCTCTCCAAATACAAAATCGGGCAAGCCATACTCCTGATTTTCCTCTCACTCAACCGTTTGCACGCTCCCGCGGCTTGGGCCGCGGGAGCCGGGGCGCTGCAATTCAACGAGATGTACGATAGCGTTTCGTCTCTGGGGATAACGCTCTCTGATAAACTGAAATCCCTGGAGGGCGAGGTCGTGGCCATGGAGGGATTCATGGCGCCTCCGCTCAAGCCGACGCTCGATTTTTTTGTGCTGACGCGCGTCCCAATGTCCATCTGCCCGTTCTGTTCGAGCGACGCGAATTGGCCCTATGACATCGTTATGGTTCGCCTCGACAAGTCCGTGACGTCTCTGCCGTTCGACCGGCCGATTCGCGTAGAGGGGCGTCTGGAGCTGGGAAGCGAAATCGACGAGGAGACAGGATTTGTGAGCGTCGTCCGCATACGCGCGACGCGAATTCAGGAGGCGCGAAAATGACCGCTCAACTCCCCCCTTTTCTCGAAGTCAGGCAACTGCGCCACTGTTACAGTCAGCCGGACGGAAGCCGCGTAGAGGCGCTCAGCCTGGATCACATGTCGGCCGTGGGAGGCGAGGCCATTGCGCTCGTCGGGCCCAGCGGTTCCGGCAAGACCACGTTTCTGCACATCCTGGCGGCGCTGATACGTCCGACACATGGAGAAGTTTTGTTCGGAGGGCGGGACATTTTCGCGCCCCGTCAGGCCGGCGCGCACTGGCGCGCCATGTCCGTCGGCTACATTTTTCAGGATATGAACCTGCTGCCCGATTTCAGCGCGATCGAGAATCTCCTGCTAGCGGCCGAGATTTCAAACGTCTCCGGGCCCGCGGCGACGGAAAGGGCAAATTCTCTTCTGCGGCGTCTCGATCTGTGGAATCAGCGCGGCAGACGCCCAGCGGATCTGAGCCTTGGGGAGCAGCAGAGGGCCGCCGTGGCCCGCGCCGTCATTCATTTCCCGTCCGTCATATTGGCGGACGAGCCAACCGCGAGCCTGGACGCCGAAAACGCCGGCATCGTCATGAACATCCTGACGGAGTTATGCGCCGAATCGCGGACGCTGTTGATAGTCGCGACTCACGACGAAGCGATAAAAAAAC
This sequence comes from Synergistaceae bacterium, assembly GCA_031264605.1. GTDB lineage: Bacteria > Synergistota > Synergistia > Synergistales > Synergistaceae > JAIRKI01. Next base: position 3,584 of record JAISDQ010000212.1, read on the forward strand.
GTTTCGCGCGAGTCCTGCAACTTCAAAGGCCGCGGGCGGCCGAAAATCCTGAGCCTGTTTTGCCCGAAAAGGCCGTTTGACATGAGATTTCGCACCGAAACCCGCATATCGCTTCGGCATCTGAGTTCCAGGCCATTCCAAACCGTCGCGGCCGCCGCCGTTCTCGCACTCTCGTCGGCCCTCGCCGTCATATTATTCCTTCTGACGCAAGGGCTCAGGGATGGCCTGATCCGGGCGGCGGAACCTTTCGATCTCATCGTCGGAGCCAAGGGCAGCCCGTATCAGCTCGTATTGAACACCGTCATGCTGATGGACGTTCCGATAGGCAATATCAAGTGGAGCGGCTATGCCGCGCTCAGCGGCGACGTCAGGGCGGATTTTTCCGTTCCGCTCGCCTTTGGTGACAGTTATCGGGGATACCCGGTGGTGGGCGTCGGAGACGGCATTTTGCGGATTCGCCGCGGCGCGTCCGAGCGCAAATGGCTCGAAATCGCGGAAGGCAGATGGTTCGGGGACGAGTTCGAGGCCGTGCTTGGCGCTCGAGCCGCGGCCGAATCGAAACTGCGGATAGGAGACAGTTTTCGGACGTCACACGGAGTTGTGCTGGAGGACGAACACGAGGCTCTGTTTAAAGTCGTCGGCATCGCGGCGAGGGTTTTCGGCCCGTACGACAGGGCGATCTTCGTGAATATCGGAAGCATATGGAAAAATCACGCCCACGGCGACAACAATCACAGCGACGGCGAAGATAACGAGGTGACCGCCGTTCTGGTGCGCCCCGCCTCATATCCCGACGCTTACAGCCTAGCAGTCTCGTTTCAGAGCGACGCGGAGAAGCAGCTTGTATTTCCGGCGCAAACGGCCTCCCGGCTCTTTTCGCTCGTGAGCGGCGGGGAGCGGTTTATGTCCGTCATCGTCTACAGCGTCGCCGTATGTTCGATTTTCACGACGCTTCTCGTCCTTTACTGGTCGAACAGAGACAGGAGGCGCGAGAAGGCCCTGCTCGGCGCGCTGGGAGCGTCCCGCGGCGCGCTCGCGGCCATCTCCTGGCTGGAAGGAACCTTTACATTGGCCATCGGAGCGCTGGCCGGAGAAGCGCTGGGAAGAACGGGAGCTTACGCCGCTTTCCGTTTTCTGGGAGGATCGACGGCCATCGATATCTCCGTCCCCATGACATTTAAGGAAGCAACCGTCCCGGCCGTAATGTTCATGGCCGGCTCGTTAGGAGCCTTCGTCATGGCGCTCGCCGAAAAGACAGGCGACGCGGCGTCTTTGAAGAGGATGTGACGACGGGTATCCCAAATCTCACAAGGCATACCGCGCGCAAATACCTGCGCAGATTCGCGCGGATATGATCCCGCCTTTCAGGAAATGGAAGCACCCTCTATATAAGACGCGTTTTATGCGCGTTTCAGCTCTCCGGAAAATGATACAATTATGACGGCTCCCGTGGCAAATCGACCGCGTGAGCCGATGGGAGGAGGTGCTTTCGATATGGGTTTGAACGATACTCCGTCGGGAGAGCGCGTTCATATCGGGATATTCGGCAGGAGGAA
>JAISDQ010000250.1 GCA_031264605.1 Synergistaceae bacterium
TAAAAACGAACTTCAACAAATAGAATATCGGGGAGTGTTGTTATGCACACTAAAAACAGTGACAGCGTAAAAATTGGCGTCGAACGCGCGCCGCACAGGTCGCTGCTGTACGCGGACGGATTCGCCGACTGGGAGATAGAACGCCCGTGGGTGGGCGTGGTCAACGCGGCGAACGCGATAATTCCCGGGCACAACCATCTTGGAACTCTCGTGCAGGCCGTCAGGGACGGAATTTACGCCGCCGGCGGACTGCCGGTCGAATTTCCCACGATCGGCGTTTGCGACGGAATAGCGATGAACCACAGGGGAATGAAATACTCGCTTCCGAGCCGCGAGCTGGTCAAGGACACCATCGAGACGATGACGTACGCGCACGGTTTCGACGCCCTCGTGATGGTGACGAACTGCGACAAAATCATTCCCGGTATGGCGATGTCCGCGCTGTCGCTCAACATCCCATCGATAATTCTGTCCGGCGGGCCGATGCTGCCCGGCCTCTATAAAGGCAGGCGCGCCGATCTGTCGAGCATTTTCGAGGGAGTCGGCAAGCGCATAGCGGGCGAGATGACCGAGGACGACATGCGGGAGATGGAGAAATCCGTGTGCCCGACATGCGGCTCCTGCGCCGGAATGTTCACGGCCAACACCATGAACTGCGTTCTCGAGGCGCTGGGCCTGGCTCTGCCCGGCAACGGGGCGATCCCGGCCGTGTACTCCGAGAGGGTGCGCCTCGCGAAGGACGCGGGCAGGGCGATAATGAACCTCATAGAGCGCAACATACGCCCCAGGGACATAGTGACGCCGGACGCCATAAACAACGCGCTCGCGGTGGACGTCGCGCTGGGAGGTTCCACCAATACCTGCCTCCACATACCGGCCATAGCCCATCACGCGGGCTTTGAAATCACGCTGTCCCGCGTCGACGAAGTGAGCCGGCGGACGCCCCACCTGTGCAGCATGAGTCCCGCCGGGAGCTGCTTCATGGTTGACCTTCATCACGCCGGGGGCATTCCGGCCCTGATGTCGCAGCTTCTCGCTGGCGGCCTCGTATCCGGCAAGCCTCTCACCGCGACGGGGAGAACGGTTTCCGAAAACCTGGAGGGCGTGCGCGTTCTCGACGCGGAAGTTATCCGCCCCCTCTCGAACCCCGTTCACGCCGAGGGAGGTCTCGCGATCCTTTACGGGAATATCGCACCTAGAGGATGCGTCGTCAAACAGAGCGCGGTGCTGCCCGGGATGATGAAACACGAGGGCCCGGCGCGGGTGTTCGACGGGGAGGAAGCGGCGTTCGAGGCGATATCTTCGAGAAAGATAAAGCCGGGCGACGTGATAGTGATAATCAACGAAGGCCCCAAGGGCGGCCCCGGCATGAGGGAGATGCTTCTCCCGACGTCGACACTCGCCGGGCTCGGCCTCGATTCGTCGGTGGCTCTCATCACAGACGGACGTTTCTCCGGGGCTTCGCGCGGAGCGTCGATAGGGCACGTTTCGCCTGAGGCGGCGGACGGAGGGCCGATAGGACTTGTGAAAGACGGCGACACCGTCAGGATCGACATCGCCGCGCGCAGCGTGGAACTCGCCGTATCCGACGCGGAACTCGCGTCAAGGGCGGCGAAAAATAAACCGGCGCTCAAGCCGACTGGCAGCCCCTTCCTGGAGCGTTACAGGGAGAACGTCACATCGGGGGCCGACGGAGCGATTTTCAAAGGAGAATAAATTATAATGGAAAAACGCGTCAGAAAAGTGAGAGTAACCGAAACATGCCTCGTACTGCTCACGATTTTCGCCGTAGGTTTCGTCCTGAGCAGGGCGGAACGGGTTGCCATCCCTCTCACGCTGGCGTTCATACTGACGTTGCTTCTGTATCCGGTAGTGAAGGCGGGAGAACCTCACAAGATACCTCCGATAGTGATGGTGGTGGTCATCCTGATCTGCTTCATCGCCGTGTTCGCGCCGCTTGGGGTGTTCCTCAACGCGCGGCTCCAGGGCACGCTGGCGCGTTTGCCGGTGTATCAGGGAAGACTGGTGAGCCTCGGCAGGACGCTCCTGCAGCAATATCAGGTGCCGCCGGCATTCTGGGACTCCATAAACTGGTACAACACGACCGGGCGGTATATCGGCAACATGACGGGTTTTCTGATCAACTGGCTGGGTAATCTCACGATGGTTATGGTGTTCCTCATCTTCATGCTGCTAGAGTCGCCCTACATGAAAAACCGGCTCAACACCGCGTTTACCGGTGAAAATGGGGAGACCGTGGCCCGCGTGTCCGACAAGGTAGTGAGCCAGATATCGAAATACCTGCGCACGCTCGCCGTGATAAGTTTTTCGACGGGCATGTGCGTGTGGGGCGCGCTGTGGCTCATCGGCGTCGAATTCGCCCTCACGTGGGGGGTTCTCGCGTTCGTGCTGAACTTCATACCCACTTTGGGCTCGATAGTCGCCTCCGTACCGCCGATTCTGGTCGCGATAGTCCAGTACTATCCCAATCCTACGCCCGCCGTCCTGACGTGCCTGGCGCTTCTCGCGATTCAATTCACTATAGGAAATATACTCACGCCGAAGATAATGGGCGACGCCCTCGACCTGAGCCCGGTTCTCATCCTGATATCGCTGATGTTCTGGGGGATCATCTGGGGCGTGGTGGGCGCGCTGCTTTCGGTTCCGATAGCGGTGATGATAAAGATAATCTGCGAGAACGTGGCTGGCTTGGACTTCGTTGCGGTGCTCATGAGCGCGCCGAAAGAGAGCCACCCGAAAGAAGCTCAGCCTTGATAACCGGCGTGGGCGCGGATCTGTGCGCGGTCTCGCGGATGAAACGCGCCGTGGAGAACGATTATTTCGTGAGGAAGATTTTCGTCGCGGAGGAAATCGAATACGCCATGGCACAGGGTGAACCCGCGAGGCATTTTGCCGCCGCTTTCGCGGCCCGCGAGGCGTTCGCCAAGGCGACAGGACTGGGGATGTTCGGCGTGGGGCTGTCGTCGGTCTGGGTTCGGCGCACGGATAAGGGGCCGAAGCTCATGACGGACGGCGAGGCCTCGAAAAAATTGAAATCACACGGCGCTGACAGGTGTTGGCTCTCCCTGACCCACGAGGGAGATTTCGCGCTCGCGTTCGTCGTGCTGGAAAGCGCCGGATGAAATATTATTACGGATCCGAAGCCGTCAGGGCCGCCGACAAAAAAGCCGCGGAAGAGTTGGGCGTTCCGGGCGAGGTGTTGATGGAAAACGCCGGGCGCGCGGCGGCTGAAATCATCTCGGCGCGTTACCCCGACGCCCGGGCGTTTCTTGTGCTGTGCGGCCCGGGAAACAACGGGGGGGACGGGTTCGCCGCCGCGCGTCATCTCGATATCATGGGCAGGAAAGTCGAAATCATTTCCGTGCGAGAGACGTCCGAATACGCGGGCGAGGCGCTTTTCGCGGCGATCGCGGCCGAACGCTGCGGGATAAAGATTTCTCGCTCGTCCGGCATGGACGACGCCC
>JAISDQ010000270.1 GCA_031264605.1 Synergistaceae bacterium
GAGAACGCGCCGAAACTATGCGCCCTTGGGATGGAGATCAAGGACGCGCTGGGGAGGATGAACGTCATATCCCACCCGACGGAACCCATAAACTGGATATACGGCACGGTTCTCATGACGCCGCCCGATATCAGGGGAGACAGAATCGTGACAAGAAACATAACGGTGTTCGGCGAGGCGGAGATTGACCGCTCCCCCTGCGGCACGGGTACGAGCGCGCGCATGTCACAGCTTTACTCTAAGGGGATATTGAAACCGGGGATGACGCTTGAAAACCACAGCATCATCGACACTGTCTTCGAGGGAAGCATAGTGGAGGAGACGAAAGTCGCGGACTTTCCGGCGATAATCCCCAAAATTTCGGGCATGGCGTATATCATGGGAATAAATCAACTGGTGCTGGAACCCGACGACCCGATGCCGGAAGGCTTCAGGCTGTAAAATAACCCGCCGGTAAAACCTTGGGGCGGAGCCCGATATTTTGATTCTGTAATTCAAGGGATCAAATACCGTATTCTTAAAACGATTGAATTATGATAAAGTTGTGGCAATGTTTCAGGAATTTTGAGAGGTAGCGCGGATGAGTGTGCGTTTTTGTCAGAAATGCGGAATTACGGTGGACGAAGGCGACGTCTATTGCCATAGCTGCGGAACCGACCTGAAGATAAAAATTCCGGACGGCGCGTCCGAATCCTCCGAAATAGCGGAATATTGCGCCAGGTGCGGTTTGCCCGTGTACGCCGGCGACAGATTCTGTTCGAATTGCGGGACCGACAGGGCGGCGCGTCCCGAACCGCGGCGCGTTCATGACAAAAGCGCGAGAGACGAACATGTCGCATCCCGAGGGCGCCGGCGGCTTGGCATTTTTAAAATTACGCTCGCGATTTTGTTCTGGGGCTCGATATTGGCCGGCTGTTACGCGGCTTACCGGTATCTTGGGAGAGATATTCCGTGGGGCGAAGTGACGGCGGTGATGACAGGACGGAGGGGAAGCGCGGTTTCGGGCGATATTCCGTCCGCGGATACCGGCGCGGCGTTGCCTCCGATAGCGCCTGAAACGGCTTCCTCGGACGCGCCCGCGCGGCAAGACCCGGAACCGACGCCCGTAAAACTTGCCTGGGGGGCGCAGGACGAGATAGGAATCAGCGTCCTTGTTTTGTCGGACGGCGCGCCGGCTTCGGACTTGCTTTCGCTCCCCGGCTCGGTCACGGGAAGCCGGGTGCGCCTCAGGGCCGAACCCAGCACGATGGCGGATATTTTGAACGTTCTAGAAAAAGGCGACGGAGTCGACATAATGAAGCGTTTTTCGTCGGAGAATGAAAAGTTTGTCTGGTACAATGTTCGTGCCGAGAAGGGCTCCGGATGGATTTACGGAGAATTTGTGCGGGTGATAGAAGATGAGTGAGAATGAAACGCAAATCTGTCCGAAATGCGGCGCTCCCGCCAAAGAGGGCGATGTCTTCTGCCGGGGGTGCGGCGCAAGGCATTTCGACGGAACAAGCGAGGTAAAACCGGCTAAGGAAGCCGAGCGGCTCTGCCCGAACTGCGGCAACGCGCTTCGTCCGGCCGCCAGATTCTGCGACCTGTGCGGGGAAGAGTGCGTCAAGGTGCGTCACGTGAGACGCCGCGGGAAACGCAAAAACTGGTGTTTCCTGATTTTAGCGGCGGTATTGCTGTGGCTCGTCGCCGGCGTTTCGGCGGTCGCGATATACGAGGCGTCGAAGGATATGTCTCGCAAAGGGATTCTGGCGTCCATAAGGGATAATTTTTTCGCGCCCGCTCAGGAAGATAAACAAGTCAAAGAGGACAAAGATGAACCCGACGCGGGAAACGGAGCGGTCGTTTCGGAGGATTCGCGCGAGGCTGCGATCTCATACGACAGCCCGCCGCTCGCGGCTCCGATTGCCGAAGACGAGACGGATGCGTCCCCGCCGGCCCCGCGGCCAAACGTCGAGGATGAGCCGGATTCCCCGGTAAGCGCGGAAGGAAACTCGCCATCCGGCGAAAGGGATGAGGAGCGGACGGACGCGGCGGAAAATACGACCAGCGCGGATGGCGGCGCGCTTGTCCTGGCCGCTCCGTTAAGCGCGTCTTCCGAAAGCGAGGACGAGACCGTTTCGGTTTCGGACGAGCGGCAAGGTTCGGAACAGCGGGATTCGGGCGCGTGGACCGAACAGGATTCCGAGGGGTACAGCACTGTGTCGGCTTCCGACAGATTTTTCACCTCCGCTCAAACTCCCTCGCTGCGGGGAACAGTAACGGCCGACCATGTACGGGTGCGCTCCGCGCCCAATACCAACGCGAGAATAAAAAGGCAGCTGGACAGAGGGGCGGAAGTCGAACTAGTCCGCAGATTCTCGTCGGGAAACGACGGGTACTACTGGTTTGAAGCGCGCGACGCCGGCGGGAGCGGATGGATTTACGGCGAGTACATAAAACCTGAGACGGGCAGCGGCAGGATTACGCCGGCTTCATCTTCCGGCGCCGATGCGGGAGAGCCGGGCGACCCAACGGCTGAAACCGTCATAGTCACTTCTCCCCGGCAATGAAGCGGGTAGGAGGTTGCCCCTAGCATAAGCAATGACCTGGGTATATCGGACCATGAAAGACTTCTGTGAAAAAGGACTGATGGAAATATTTTCCTTCAAGGAGCGCGAAAGCCCAACGAACCCGCCCATTGTGACCGGCTAAAAGAAAGCGCGGTCAATTACTCTTTTTCTTTTATTTGCCTGCAAATTTTGATAGAATAATTTATAGATTTGCCCACTGCATATGCTTGA
>JAISDQ010000082.1 GCA_031264605.1 Synergistaceae bacterium
ATAAAAGATTCCTCTATGGCGGGTATTGTCACGTCGGAACCCAATACGTCGTCCTCCAAGTCGGGAAGGAGGTCGATACAGTTGTACTCGAGCATTCTGTCTTGTTTTGAAAGGCCCAGCACAGCCATGTATTTCCCTCCTTCCGTCTTTGCTTAACATTCCGCCGATTATTATATTACAATGCGCGTTTTTATTCCATCGCGTAATTCGGGGCTTCTTTGGTGATGACTACGTCGTGCGGATGGCTCTCCTTCATGGAAGCGGGCGTTACCTCTATAAAACGCGCGTTTTCGTGCAGCGAGGCGATATTCGCCGCGCCGACGTAACCCATGCCGGAACGTATGCCGCCCATCATCTGGTAAACTATTCCCGAAAGCATACCCTTGTGGGGCACCAGGCCCTCGATTCCCTCCGGGACGAGTTTGTCCTCGGACGTTCCCTCCTGAAAATACCTGTCCTTGCTCTTGCCCTCTTTCATCGCGCCGAGCGAGCCCATTCCCCGGTAGCTCTTGAAGGAACGGCCCTTATATATCACGGCTTCGCCGGGGCTTTCCTCGGTGCCGGCGAACAGCGAGCCTATCATGACGCTGTCCGCCCCGGCGGCCAAAGCCTTCACTATGTCACCGGAGTATCTTATCCCTCCGTCCGCTATAACTTTTACGTTTCTCTCGTGGGCTACGGCTTCCACGTTCATGATGGCCGCCACCTGCGGCACTCCTATGCCGGCGATGATTCTAGTAGTGCATATCGAACCGGGGCCTATGCCCACTTTGACGGCGTCGACGCCCGCGTCTATAAGGGCCGAGGCGGCTTGCCTGGTCGCTATATTTCCTCCGACGAGCTGCAAATCGGGGAATTTTTTCCTCAACGCCTTTATGACTGCTATAACTCCGCTGGAATGAGCGTGCGCGGTATCCACCATTATGACGTCCGCTCCCGCGCCGACGAGAGCTTCAGCGCGCTCCATGCAGTCCGAACCGGCGCCCACCGCCGCCCCGACGCGAAGGCGGCCTTTGGAGTCCTTTGTGGCGTTAGGGAAATCCTTGGCTTTTTGAATGTCTTTGATGGTGATGAGCCCTTTCAGCCGGCCCTCGGAATCCACTATCGGCAATTTTTCCACTTTGCGCGAACTCAGGATATTCTTGGCGCTGTCGAGGTCGGTGCCAATCGACGCGGTTACGATATTTTCCCTGGTCATCACGTTGTCTATGGGTTGTTCGTAATCCGTGATGAAACGCAGGTCTCTGTTAGTTATTATTCCCACGAGCCTCATGCCTTTGTCCACAATCGGCACGCCCGAAATATGGTAATGAGCCATTAAATCTACGGCGCCCTGAACCTTGTCCTTGGGGAACAGGTAAAACGGATCCACTATGACCCCGCTCTCGCTGCGTTTGACCTTATCGACTTCCGATACCTGGCTGTCGATGGGCATATTGCGGTGAAGTATGCCGATTCCGCCTTCGCGCGCGAGAGCTATGGCGAGCCTCGCCTCGGTGACCGTGTCCATCGCGGCGCTGCAAATGGGGGTATGGAGCGAAATTTCCGGCGTGAGATAGGACGACGTATCCACATGCGACGGCAATACCTCGCTGTACCCGGGAACGAGAAGCACGTCGTCGAACGTGAAGCCCCTGTATTCTTCGAATTTATTTTTATTCAAAATATCCCCTCCCCAGCAATCGTTGGTGTTTCGTCAAGCCAAGCGGGAAAAACGCGCGAGCGTTTCTTCCTTCCCGATGCAGGACAGTATAATACCAATAGGCGCGCCGCGCGAATTGCCCGTTGAAAATACCCTGACCGGATGGAAAATTTCTCTCCCCTTCAAGCCTTTCTCGGACGCGAACGATTTGATCGCTCCCGATATGCTGTCCGAACGCCATTCCGATTCGGGTATCGACGCGAGACGCTCCGTGAATTCGCGCGTCCAGGCCGGCGCGGTCTCGCCCGACGCTTCGTTTCCGAACGACAGCTCGTTCCCGACCGACCTGACCAATTCCGGCACGGTCGAACAGGCGGCCCGCGTCTCCCTCACGAGAAGCGTTTTATCGGTTTCGTCAGCGCGCCCGCCGGCATATTTGTCCAAAACGCCGCGGCACTCTCCGAGCAGGTATTCGTCCGACAGACCGGCCATGTACAGCTTGCCGAAGTGCGCCATGCGCCCTTCGTCATGAACCGGAGAAAAACGGGCCACCGCGTCGAGGTCGAACATCGCGGCCAGTTCCTCCAGCGGAACAAGCCTGTCGGCGGGCGCGGCCGACCAGCTCAGGGTAGCGAGATACGAGACGAGCGCGCGCGGGGCCCATCCCCGGTCCCTGTACTCGCCGACCGATGTGGCGCCCGACCTTTTGCTGAGTTTATGCCTTTCCGAATCCAGAATCATGGGAATATGTACCCATGCGGGTTTTTCCCATCCCATGGAGTCGTAGAGCATATCCTGTTTGGGGGCGTTCGGCAGATGTTCCTCACCGCGTATGACGCAGGAGACTTCCGTATCGTGGTCGTCGACGACCGCGGCCAGCAGGTACGTAACCGAGCCGTCGCTTCTCGCGACGGTAAAATCGTCTATCGAATTCTCCTTCGCGGTAAGCTCTCCCCTGAGCCGGTCCGTGAATGTAAATTCGCGTCCCCGCTCGACCTTGAATCTGAAAGAGTGCGGCTCGCCTTCCGAAATCCTGCGCGCGCGTTCCTCCTGGGAAAGGTCCCTACAGCGGTGCGCGTGGAAAACCCGTTTTTCGCCCGCGGTCTCGGCAGCCGGGCAAAAACAGGGATATACCGAGCCGCGCGATATCAATTCGGCGAGCGCGGCGGAGTGTCTTCGCAGCCTGTCCGTCTGCCGCAGGATTTGTCCGTCCGGTTCGATGCCGAGCCATTTCAGGTCGTCCAGTATCGCCGTCTCGTTTTGTTCTGAAGACCTCGTTCTGTCCGTATCCTCGAAACGAAGTCTGAAAACGCCGTCGTTGCGCCGGGCCCAAAGATAGTTGAAGAGGGCCGTGCGCGCGCCTCCGATATGAAGCGAACCGGTCGGGGCCGGCGCGAATCGAGTCACCGCGCGCGGCTTATTTGCCTCCAATTTTATCCACTCTTCCGATAACGGTGACTTTCGCGGTGCACGTTCCAGCGGATTTTACGCCGATCAGTTCCGCGGCGGCCACGGAAATATCCAGAACGCGATTTTTATGGCCTTTGAAACGGTCGGTCACGCGCACGACTACGGATTTCCCGGAAGAGGCCGTAACTCGGACGAGCGTGCCGAACGGCAAGGTTTTCGCGGCCGCCGTCAGATGGTTTTCCGTAAACTTTTCCCCGTTGGCGAACTTTCTTCCGACAAATTTGCCGCCGTACCACGACACCGAACCGGACACCTCGTACTTTCCGCTTAACTGGTATTCTTTGGCCAGTTTAGCCGTGTTTTTGGCGCAGACGGTCTCGTAAATCCGGGACATCAGGCCGAGCGCTATTGCCCTGGCTTCCTGGCCGGACGATTTAGCGTATTCGGGGGATACCGTATACACAACGTTTTTACCGATCAAAACCGACCATTTGCCGTTCGACTTTGCCACGCGAAGTTCGCTCAGCTTGAAACTCTTCGAGTATGACGCGTTGAACCGCTCGGTCAGGCGCGACACTTCGGCGGCCTGCGCCTCCGGAAATTTCCACACGGTCGCCTCCCCGAACTTCCACAGAATGGATTTTCCGTCGCGCGCGTATGACGACGAAAGTCCCTCGGCGGGCAGCGCCGAACATGCCGCCACCGCCAGGAATACGCATAAAATCAG
>JAISDQ010000162.1 GCA_031264605.1 Synergistaceae bacterium
GTGAGCGAGCGTCCGCCCCTTCCCGTCACGACTACGTCGGCTCTGTCCCCGGCGCTCATGTTTTCGGAGACTATTCCGACAAGCGGCGGGTAACTGCCCAACTGCCTGCCGAACATCACGTGCCCGGCGCGCTCTTCGGCGATAACGCCTTTCAGAAGCGTGCCGTCGGGGGCGACGCGGGCGAGCATTACGGGATCCACTTCGCTCCGCACCCATTCTTTCCATCTCCGATAATCGCGGTCTTTTATCCTCGGTCGGTTGAACGGCGATACGGCCCCGAGCGCCGCGTCCGGAAAAATCATCGCGCGCCTGATGTTTATGCGGCGCACCGACAGACCTTCTTCCAGCAGCGCGCGCAGGAAATTCGTGTTCCATTCGAGGCCCGCCGCCGTCTCCCCAGCGAGCCCGAACAGGAAATTCAGCCCCGGAAGCAGGGAGGGCAGGGAACGCGGAGAGGGTCTTTGCCCTCCGCACTCGTTTATTATCCGCACGGCGGTCAGCGCTTCTTCAGACGAGACCTTGAGGCTGTTCGCCGCGCGCACGTTCGGATCGAGATTTTCCAGCCCAAGCGACAGTCCGTCGCCTTCCGTGCAGTGAGCCGCGATGATCCCGACGCATCGGGCCGACTCCGACGGAAAACGCGCTATCGTGGCCGGGTTGCAGTTGTCCGCGTGCAATACCGACAGGTTTTTGGCGGCGCTTCTGATGCCCCGGTACAAATCCTCAAGCCGCTCGGGACTGGGCCGAAAACCTATATCCTCGCGGATGCCTCCCCACGCCAGTATGTTAGCGCACTTCCCCAGTCTGTACGCCGTGATTCCGGCGGCGCTGAGCGCGGCTATTTCGGACAGCACGCCCTCCGTCCCGCGTTCCTCGTAACGTCCGTTTATCCCCTCGGTGCAGTACGAACAGGCTTCTCCGGTGGAAAAAGCCCTGTCGCACCCCCGCGAAAGCTCCATCTCGGCTATCACGTTCGGATACGACGGGTGCGATTTCACCGCGTCCGCGCCCAGAACGGCTATGCGTTCATCGTCGAGCCAGCCGTAAGCCGTATGCGCTTCCGGCTTCCATTCCTTCGTCCGGCAGTATATGTCGAGCGACGCTTCCACATCGCCGCGCGCGACGAAATCCACTCCCTCGGGTATCTCAGCGTCCGCCCTGCTTCCCCCGCGAAGCGTGTATCCCCAGCGGACGGGGCCGCCCAATATCAGGCGTCCCCCGCGATGAGCGCGCTTCTTGCGCGACGCTATCTCGCCAAGCTCGCGAAAGGTGAGGGGAGAGCCGCCCCGGTACCGCCCCGGAACGGTCGTCCCCATTATCACCAGCACTATTTGGCTCTCGGCCGCGTCGTCTTCGTACCGTTCCTTATCGGCCCTCCATACGTCGCAGGTGACGTATTTCATCTCCCAGCCGTTCGCGGCGAGAACCCCGGCGCAGTACCTGACGTAAGGGGAGATGTAGGGCGGCACGCCGAAGCAGGCGGGTTCGTCGACGTAACCGTCTATCAGGAGGGCGCTTTTTTCCCTCATTTCACCTCGAATTCCCCGACGAATATTCTGCTTTTGGCCTCCCTGAGACGCATCGTGACGGACTCTTTTTTCTGCGTTTCCTTGCCGTAGTGGGTGAAAAAGTCGAGCTGCACGGTGGTCGCGTCGGATATCAACTGCTGGCCGTTGGCGTAGAAATTGACCTCCACCCTGTAAACGCCCGGTTTCGCGTTCTTGAGGGAGTATTCCTCCGGTCCGTAGCCCACGGTGTTGTCCGGCGAGACTTTCCCCCCCTGATAACTCAGCGGAGCGCCGTAAAAAGCCTCTTCCCCGTTCGGGTCGATCACGTGGAGGTCGATGTCGGTATTGTCGGTATCCCACGCGAGGACGACGCGCAAATCGAGCGGATAGTTCCCGATCAGCCTCGGGTCGATTCTCGATGTGTCTAGCCGTTCGGGCGACGAGGCGATTATCGCGTTCATTTCGGTGAGAGCTATTATCTCGATGCCGGGGAAGCCGCGCTCGAAATCGCGCCTCACCACTTCATACAGTCCATCGATAGCTGACTGTTTATCTCCCGCGGCGTCCCGCGCGAGAGCCAGGTCGCGGTACGATTGCGGCTCGTCGTCGGCGAGCGCGAGCGCCTGTTTGAAGATGACGACGGACTGCTCCGCCTTGCCGGCTTCGAGGAGGCGATAGCCAAGCACCCTCAAAATATGGCGATTTTCGAGGTTCATCTCGGCGAGATTCGACATGACCCTTAGCGACAAGTCCTCGAACCCTCTCTCGCTCAACTGGTATGACACGTCGATGAAGAACGGCGCGCTGTTCTCGTAATCTGGGCGTTCGTCCAGGTATATGCGGTACAAGTCCTCATCGCGGGCTTCTTTCATGCGCCTGATGTAAGGCTCGTCGGGGCTCCAGGGGCGCAGGCCGATCACGATCGCGCTTTTGGCTTCAAGCGCGTCTCCTCCCGATTTCGACTCGGCTTCGGGGAAAGCGCTGGGAGCCGCTTGCCGTAGAGCTTCGGGGGCCGCGGAAGCGGCGCTCAATTCGCCGGCCCATCCGTCGGCTGCTCTCGGCGGTTCGCTGTTCAAATTTCCGGCTTCTTCAAAAAACGCCGGCCTTCTTTCGT
>JAISDQ010000169.1 GCA_031264605.1 Synergistaceae bacterium
TTGTGTGTTTTTTCCCGAAAGCTAAGAGGTTCCCTTTGTTTTTTACGGAAGCGGGTTTGTTGCTAATTGTCGGTTATATTTATAGCGCCGCAAGAAAGAAACAAAATATTTATCAATGGTTATTAAGTATTATTTATATTTTCCCTTTTTATTTTATTAGATGGCCTGATATTAACCCTATGGCACGTTGGACCGTTCTTGTTTGTACTATTACTTCCGTGTTTGGCTTCTTTGACCGCATTAGAAATAATCAAAGAATATGTAACATATTTTTTCTTTCATTCGCATTTTTCTTTTTGGCAACAATCATAACATTTTGGAATGGAATAATCAGTATTTTCATAATAGCAGAATTCACGTTCCGCCTTATTAATTACTTTTCTTTTTATTGGTTTATTGCTTCGATACATTATAAGAAACCATATATGCCTAATATGTTTCGGATATTAATATTTTGTGTTGGTATATGGGGCATTTCCTTTTTTATACTTAACTGGGGTATGGCTTTGGCGGCATGTTTCTTCCGCCCCGGCCGGTACGAATAGGAGCTGCAGTTCGCGTTGGCGTTCAAGGCGTTCCCGTTGCTGACGTTCAGCGCGTCGATGCCCTTCGATTCGAGATAAGCCCCGATAGCCAGGCCGTCGTCGAGGTTCAGTGTGCCGGGCGCATCCGGCGTCATCTCGTCCCCGCATATGCGGGCCGAAATCGAGAAATTGAGTTGAAGAAACCCGCCGCTAACGCCGCATCGAGTATTTCATAGGGACGGATTGTTTCCCTTTTCTTCCCGATTCGCCTGCCTGCCGCCGCCAATTTAACTCCGCGCTTCAATGCCGCGAGCATTCGTTCCGGTTCCCGCGTGCCTACCAGAGGCCCCTTACGCTCACGAGGCGAAGTTCGAGCGCGCGTTTCCCGTATACTATGTAGGTCTTTCTTCCTTGGCCTGTTATGAAATTTCCGCCCTCGATACCTCTATCTTCTCCATAAAAACTGCACAATCGTACGTTAATATACCATCGTAAACGACGGAAATAATTTCGTTTTCTCAAACGGGGGAGATATCATGAGTTCTAACGGCAGAACGGAGACTTTTCGCGTATCGGGGATGACATGTCCGAGCTGCGCGAAAAGGATCGAAAAGAAACTCGAGAGAACGCGCGGGGTCGAGCGTGCCAAGGTGAGTTATGAATCGGGAACCGCGACGGTCGTCTTCGATGAAAGCGCGTCGAGTATCGGGGCGATCACCGATGCCGTCGAAAGCCTTGGTTACAGGGTGGCGTTCGGCGCTTCCTCAGCGGGGAAAGAACGCGGAAATCTGGCCGGAGCGCTGATATTGATCGTCGCGCTTTACATGCTTGTGAGCCATCACGGCGGAAGCCTGGGCGGGATATTCAACTTCTTTCCTCAGGCGGAGGCCGGCATGGGATACTGGATGCTCTTCGTCACCGGCGTCCTGACCTCAGTTCACTGCGTCGCGATGTGCGGGGGGATAAATCTCTCGCAATGCCTCGCTGGGCGCGGCGGAGCGGAAAATTCAGGCGTCACGGAAATTTCCTCGATGAAACCGGCGTTTCTTTATAACGCGGGAAGGGTCGTCTCCTACACGGTCGTCGGCGGACTGGCGGGCGCGCTGGGTTCGGCCGTATCCCTCACGGGCGTCATGAAGGGCGCTATTCAGATAGCGGCGGGTGTCTTCATGGTTCTGATGGGGCTCAACATGCTCGGCATGTTCGGTTCTTTGCGCGCCCTGACGCCAAGGATGCCCCAATCGCTCGCTCTTTGGCTGGAAGGCCGCAAAAGGGGCAAAGGGCCGTTGATAGTGGGGTTGCTGAACGGGCTGATGCCCTGCGGCCCTCTTCAGGCGATGCAGCTTTACGCTATGGGCACGGGCAGTCCCGCAAGGGGAGCGCTTGCCATGCTCGCGTTCAGTTTTGGGACGGTCCCACTGATGTTTGGCCTCGGAGTGTTCGGTTCCATGATGAGCGGTAAGTTCGCGGGCAGGGCCATGAAAGCGGGAGCGGCGCTCGTCATGGTCATGGGAGTGGTGATGCTGAACAACGGCGTCACTCTGTCGGGATTGGGTTCCGCCGCGGCCCCCGTCTCCGTATCGGCGCGGAACGAGGTGCGGATATCGGGAACCGTGCAGGAAGTGACCTCCGAGCTTCCGCGCAGGGGTTATCCGTCGATAACGGTCAACGCCGGGGCTCCGGTTCGCTGGAACCTGCACGCGGAAAAAGGTATGATAAACGGCTGTAACAACGCCATAGTCATACCCGAGTATAAAATCGAAAAGCGTCTCCAGATCGGCGACAACATCATCGAGTTCACGCCGGACAGGGCGGGCACTTTCAGGTACAGTTGCTGGATGGGCATGATAAGGGGAACGATCACGGTGCTCGAAAACGACGCCGCGGCTGAGGCGGTTCCGACGCCGGGCGGGGCCGCCGAAGCAGCGGAACCGGACGCGGCCCCGCCAGCTCCGCTGGGGTGTGCCTGTTGCGGAGGCGCGGAGTAGGAAGTTACCGCCCAGGGGCGAAAACAGAAAGGAGATATAGGATATGAGCAGAGATACTTTGACGATAAGCGGAATGACCTGCGCCGCTTGCGCGAAAAGAATCGAAAAAGTGACGGGAAAACTGTCTGGAGTCTCAAAAGCGACCGTCAATTTCGCCACCGAAAAATTGACGGTGGAATACGACGAAACCGCGCTCCGTCTCTCGGCGATACGCGACGAGGTCGTTAGGATAGGTTACGGCGTAGTCGAGGAGACAAAACGCAAAGAGGTGACGATTCCGATAGGCGGAATGACGTGCGCGGCCTGCGCCCAACGAATCGAAAAAATTCTCTCGAAACTGGCGGGAGTGGGAAAAGCGTCGGTGAACCTGGCCACCGAGAAAGCGACGGTGATTTACGACCCCGGAACGGTAAAACTTTCGCAGTTGAAGGAAGCGATTTCGAAGCTCGGATACAAGCCGCTCGAAATTGAAAAAAAAGGAGCGGTGGACGAAGACCGCATCCGGAAGGAAAAAGAAATCCGCACATTGAGGACGCGCCTCATCGTCTCGGCCATATTCTGCGTTCCCCTTCTTTACCTCGCTATGGCGCCGATGGTGACCATGACGTGGGGAATCCCTCTGCCGATACCCAGAACGCTGAGGCCAATGCGGTACCCGCTGAACTACGCGATGCTCCAGATAGCCCTGGTCATTCCCATAACGATAGCGGGAAGGCGTTTCTACTCGGTCGGCTTCAGGTCGTTCTTTCAGGGCAGCCCTAACATGGATTCTCTCATCGCCATAGGCACGTCGGCGGCAATAATATACAGCCTGTATTCCACATATCAAATTATTGCCGGCAATTTCAGGGCGGTCGACGCGCTCTTTTTCGAATCGGCGGGGGTGATAATCACGCTCATAATGCTGGGCAAATTTCTCGAAGCCGTCTCGAAGGGCAAGACGTCGGAGGCCATTAAAAAACTCATGGGCCTCGCGCCCAAGACGGCAATCGTCATCGTAAACGGTAAAGAGAGCGAAATCCCCATCGATGAGGTGGAGATCGGGCACATCCTGCTCGTCAAGCCGGGCGGAAAGATACCGGTGGACGGCGTGATCGTGGAGGGACACTCGGCCGTCGACGAATCGATGCTCACGGGAGAAAGCCTGCCGGTCGACAAAAACCCCGGCGACAAGGTCTACGCGGCGACCATCAACAAGAACGGCGTGATACGCTTCGAGGCGAACAAGGTCGGCAGCGACACGGCATTGGCGCAGATAATCAAGCTGGTCGAGGACGCTCAAGGCTCGAAAGCGCCGATAGCGGCGATGGCCGACGTCGTGGCTGGATATTTCGTGCCGGCGGTATGCGTGATAGCCGCCGCCGCCGCCGCCGCGTGGTTTTTCTTCGGAGTTCCTCCGGAAGGATGGACCTCGTTCCGCTTCGCGCTCTCCATATTCATATCGGTGCTCATAATAGCGTGCCCCTGCGCGCTGGGGCTGGCGACTCCCACGGCGATCATGGTGGGCAGCGGCAAAGGAGCCGAAAACGGAATACTGTTCAAGAGCGGCGAGGCGCTCGAAACCGCGCACAAACTCGACGTGATAGTGTTCGACAAAACCGGCACCCT
>JAISDQ010000200.1 GCA_031264605.1 Synergistaceae bacterium
GAAAGCAAAAAACAGTGAAGAAAGGGGCGTCGCCGTGAATTCCGCGATTTTTAAGGACTGTCTCGATATTTTCGTGGTCTTTTTTAAGATAGGAGCGCTGACGTTTGGCGGAGGATATACGATGCTTCCGCTTCTCCAGGCGGATATCGCTAAAAAAAGAAAATGGGCCGCGGAGGAGGACATAATCGATTTTTACGCCATCAGCCAGAGTCTTCCCGGCATAGTGGCGGTCAATACGTCCATGTTTATAGGCTATAAAAAAGGGAAAATACCGGGGCTCGTCTCCGCGTGTCTTGGGATGATATGTCCTTCGATAATAATCATTCTAGTCATAGCGCTTTTCATCGAAAATTTCCTGGCGATAAAAATCGTCGGGTACGCCTTCAACGGCATAAGAGTCGCCGTGGCGGCGCTGATAGTGAAAACCGCTTTCGACATGGGGAAAAAATGTCTCGTTGACGGCGCGTGCGTGCTGATTTTCGCGGCGGCGCTTCTGATTTTTACCTTCGTGGATATTTCGCCCGTAATTCCGGTGGTGGCGGGCGGCGCAACGGGTATCGCTCTGCTTTGGAGGCGTTTGGCGTGAGCGTCTATCTGAAACTGGCCGGTGAATTTCTTAAAATAGGACTGTTCTCCGTCGGAGGCGGGCTCGCGACATTGCCCTTCCTCTACAGACTAGCCGACAGTTACGATTGGTTTACGCGCGCGATGCTGGTCGATATGATAGCTATTTCGGAGTCCACTCCGGGGCCTATCGGCGTCAATATGGCAACATACGCCGGTTACAGCGCCGCCGGCGTTTACGGCGGCATCCTGGCCACGCTGGCCCTTATCTTCCCCTCGGTGATAATCGCGTTATTCATCACGAAAATCATGGAGACTTTCAGGGACAACAAGTTGGTAAAATCCGCCTTCTACGGCATCAGGCCGGCTGTGACCGCTTTAATAGCCTCGGCGGCGCTCGGCGTCATGAAAATTATGCTGGTCGATCTGGAAAACGGCTTATCCGCGGATACCTTCAACGTAAAGCGAATCGCTCTTTTCGCCTCGATGCTATATCTGATGAAAAAATACAACAAACATCCCGTTTTTTTCATCGGCGGCGCCGCGATAGTAGGCGCCGCGCTGAAGCTGTAAAAAGCGCAAACCGTAGGAATAAAACCTCGGGCTTTGCCCGAGCCCAGCAGGGAGCTTGCTCCCTGCACCCGCATATTAATTTTTATTTCACCCATCGGGTGAAAGAAAAATTAATGTAAAGGGGACCGGGGAACTGGTTCCCCGGCGGGGTTTGGGGCGGAGACCAAGGTTCTGTCTATAGTTTAAAGCTATTTAAAGTAATTTGCCATTGGGTGGTCTTTGCGCGCGTTTGTGAGGGCTTTTTGGACTTCGTCACGCAGGGCAGCCAGCGGCTCGCCGTCTTTGGGCACTTCTTTGTTTGACAGGATTTTTTTCGTCTCTATGTAAAAGGCGGCGTCTGGGTCGGACGACGCGCCTTCCACTCTGATGTCGAACGGCATCGTCTCCATTTGGAGATGCTCGTTTAAATTGGACGCCACGCGCCCGAACACTTCTTTCGTCGCCGAATCGTCCCCGCCGCGCCATATCGTTTCACCGTCTATCGTCAGCGCGAGCCGCCCGTCGGGAGACGTTTCCTCCACCGCCGCGCGCAGGTTCGCTAGCGCGTACTTGCGATGAACCGGAATATCGTGATCGCCCAGATATTTTTCGGCGGCCGCGATGCGCTCTTCAACTTCCGGGTGAGTTCGGTATATGCCGGGGTCTATTTCGGGATGTTTCATGCGTTCTTCTTTGAGACGTTCCTGTATCGTGAGCACCCCGACAGCGTTATACCCGGCCCTCGAAAGGGCGTCGATCCCCAGCGCGTCGGCTTCTTTTTCGAGTTCTATGCTGTAAGCGCCCATGATCGCAACGTGTATGAGATTTGACGCGACGAGCGCCGCGCCCTTGCCCTTGCTGGCTATCGCCGCCGCCAGAGCTAGCAGCGTCATCCTGTTATTCCTCGCGGTCTGTATTATGACGTGCTTTTTATCGGCGTGAACCATCTCGTGGGCAATGACGCCGGCGAGTTCCACGTCCGATTTCACGAAATCCAGCATTCCCGTCGTGACGTACATCTTGCCGCCCGCCAGCGCGAAAGCGTTGACCGACTTCTCGTCGATGATGTCCACGTCGTAATTCAACCTGCGCTCCATCTGCGGGGAAAGACGGTTCACTATTGTCTCGACACGGGCGTTATAGACGGGATTTACAAGTACGGTCCAATGCTTCTCGACCTCGGCGGCGACCCTCTCTCTCAATTTTATCTCCTGTGCGGTGGCTTCCGTCGGAGGGAGGTCGTCAGACACGCCAACAGGAGCGGCGTGCGCCGCCCCTGTCAGGCACAAAAACAAAACCGCGACGATCGGTATAATCGCTCGCAATATTTTCATCTAATTTTAAAAGGTCGCCATACCTCGGGAATATCCCTTCATGGCTATCCGGTTGCGTCCCATTTTAAGCAGGGAAAGCCTCATTTCGGCGAGGTTTTCCTCCAGTTCCGCCCTTATCTCTCCCTCCCTGTCCAGCAATTTCTGGCCCAGTTCGCGGATTTCATTTATGCGGGCGACTATCTGGTTGTATCCGTTTTCGCCGATACGTTCGGCAAGGTTATTCCAGAAAGCGGGGCCTTCTTTGCCGCCAACGACGCCGAGCGGGCCCGAAATGTTGTTCCATTGTTCCAACAGCGACTCCTGGCGGGAAATAATCGACTGTTTCTGTTGAAGAACGTCCAAAAGCCCCTCCATATCCGACTCGCGCACCCGCGTTTCCTCTTCGTTCACCAGAGCCTC
>JAISDQ010000203.1 GCA_031264605.1 Synergistaceae bacterium
CGAGACCTGGGCATGAACCGTTCGAGTATTATCGTATTTCCGCCGATGTGTTCCGTATAAAGCGCTTCCTCGCTGCCGCGCTTGCCGGCCCATCCGGCGGCGGCGTCCGCGGTGTGGAGCACGTGCGAGATATTCTTTTCGGAGCAGGTGGTGAGCATGATCGCTTCCTCACCGCGTTTCACCGCCTGCATGAGCTGAGCGTAAATATATCTCATCGTTCCGCCGCCTCCCGTCGATTTTGGGAAAACATATCACAAACGGCGGTTTATATCAATTTGAAAACGGGAACATACCAGGGCAACAGCATTTACTTTTGGTCGAAAACGATCTTCAGCAATACTTCATGGTTGAGAGCGGCTTTGAACATTTTTTTCTGACTCCGAGCCGCTTGCGTCCAAGATCGGCCTTCCTAGTCAGCGACAGTGCGGTCTTTCGTAAAACGTTCACGTTCCAACTCGCATGGCTCAAACCTCTCAAAAACACGCTGGAACGTGTCGTTGTCAGGTATACCGTTGGGCAGTTCAAGAAAATCGCTTAGCAATTTTTCGTGGCCGCTGCGGCAAACCGGATTGAAGAGAGCAAGACGCGGGTGCTGGGTTGCTGGTACATGCGCTGTCCCGTCTGGAACAGATGAAGCTCTGCGCGGTATAGACACAGCAAGGCTCTGCCAATAGAGCAGTATCCGCGTCAGGAGAAACAAAAAAACTCCTTGCGGTGATTTAATTTGCACTATTTGTCTTGATAAAGGCGATTACATGGAGTAAAAGTAACGCGGCTTGATTCCAGGGGCTTTTTTTCAGGCTCTTACTGTTGGGACATCGATGCCTTTTTTCTACTTGTGCTCTGATGTTGAATTTTCGGTATTGAATTGTTCACAATTTTTTAGTATACTTTTCTTAGTAGATTATACTGTTGACCTTGCCGGATGCGGGGGGAACGAAAATCCGTTTGTATGCTCGAAATATACCATCACAGGCACGGCAAGGGGTATACTGGTAAACAAAACCGCCGCTGTTGCGGCGAGAAAATATTATCTGGAGTGTACGGTATGACATGTTTATTCGGGCATAAATGGAACGGTTGTAAGTGCGAGCGTTGCGGGAAAATCCGCGACGAACAACACGATTGGGCCGGAAACAGGTGTAAACGGTGTGACAAAGTGCGAGATATGCAACATTCGGGGCAAAACGTAGTAAAAAAGCAGTCACAGCAAACTCAAATCACAGTCCCGAAAGTAATTAAAGCGGCAAATGCTATTCTTGAATTAAATAACAATGAAGTGATTATTAATAAAGAAAAGAAAATACCTCTAAACACAATACAGGAAGTTATATTTCTTCCAATTTTAAAAAATGCGCCGGTATTGGGTGGTTGTTTGAAATTTGTTACGGCAGATAATCCTGGTATACCAGAAAGAACCAGTCATTCTTTCTGCATTCCAGGAACAAAAATAACTAACGGGTGGAGTGGCGCGGAGGGAAACTTTTTCTGGTTTAATACTACAAGTTTTCCAGAGGTTGACCTTTTTAACAAAGAAGCAGAAGAAATTAAAAAGTTTATTGAATCAAGACCAAAGATGAGAGATGAAGCGCAAAATACTGACAACGGCAAACGGGACAAAACGAATGAAGTTGACAAAAGAATCGGAAAACATAAATGCCATTATATCTACCTACAAGGAGCGCAAGCGTGGGCTTGTGATATTTGTGGAATGGATCCCGTATCACAATTATTACATATTTTCCCTGCATATACGAATCTTGAGTATAATGCAATACTTGAGTTTAAGGCTAAAAATTTATCCATAATTGAAGATATTGGCAAAAATCTCAATGACATAGGTGGTTATCGGCTTATGTTGACAGTAGGGAAGGAGTTCCAAAGGCGGGCAACAATACCACAGCACGCAAGTTTGCTTAATTCATGGTGGAACGGAATCGGTGACTGGCAAGACTAAATTGAAATGAAACGAGTGTGAGCACGAGCATTTTTCACCCGCTTCCTTGTATCGTTTTGCCGTCGATGTTTATTACCGCGCCAGGTTCACGTTTCTCCTCAATTCAGTTATTGAGGCATTGCAGTAACTCATCCGGCTCAAGCCTCTCAAAAACACGCCGGAACGTATCGCTCACTGCCGATATTTCCTCTTTCAATTTTTGTATATTCATTCTTTTATTCTGACTCTTATTCTCTCAAAAGTAAATGCTGTTGCCCTGGGGAACATACGAGGTCAAAAAACAAAAAAAGGCCCCCGGCTCCGGATTGTGTTGCCTTGAGTCTCAGGGAAACGGAGCTCAGGGAAACGAAGCCTTGGGGGCGTATTTTATGACTGCGTTTTATTTGAGGTCCGCGGCTGAGACGACTTTCACTTCCGTTTTCGACCAGCCGGAAATTTTCTCGCCGCCCAGAATGCGGAATCCGACCCTGATCGCGTTGGCCGCCATCTCCGGTCCAAACTGATCCACCGTGGCAAGCATCTTGCCCTCTTTGATCAGTTCCTGACACGCGCCGATGTTATCGAAACCGACGACCTGAACTTGACCGGATTTGCCGGCGGCCTCTATCGCCCGGACCACGCCCAGGGCCATGGAGTCGTTGGCGCACATGACGCCCTGTACCTCGGGGAACCTGGTCAGGAGGTTAGTCATGACAGTGTTCGCTTCCTCGGTTTCCCAGTGAGCCGTCGTGGATTCGAGAAGTTCGAATCCGTAATCCGAGACGCTCTTCATGAATCCGGCCTTGCGCTGTTTCGCGTTATCCGCGCCGGGATTCCCTTCGATGATGATGACCTTCGCGCCCTTGCCCAGTTTCTCGCCCAGGAAGTTCCCTACGAGGTACGAACCTTCTTCGTTGTCGGGCCCGACAAAAAGGAAATCTTCGGGCAAATCGTTGTCTTTGAGAGCCTGCTTGTCAAGCGTGACGTCAAAATTGACGACCAGGATTCCGGCGTCCACCGCTTTCTTAACCGATGAAACAAGGCCCACGGAGTCGGCTGGCGCAAGGATGATCATGTCGACCTTCTGCGAAACGAAATTCTCCACGGCGTTGATCTGCGTGTCGATATCCGTTTCAGAGTTCATGCCCACCGGAATAAGCTCGAACGTGCCATCCTCCGCCGCGAACTTACGGGCGCCTTCTTCCATTGTCTTGAAAAACTCGTTCGCGAGCGATTTCATAACCAGCCCGACAACCGGCTTTTTCTCAGCGGCGAAAGCCGCTCCGCCCAAACATATTACAAACGCTGCCAACAGGACAATAGCAACCATTTTTTTCATTGTAAAAAACCTCCCTCAAGATTAGCTGAATCGGACAAACTCTGGCACCCGCGAATTCCAATAACCTCCAGCGGCACGAATCACCTCCCGAGAACCGTAACGGTCGTGATATGAAGACATAAACGCGCGTATCCACTTGCCGGATCAGATTTTTTCATAAGTATCGCAATATCCGCGGAAGAAAGAAAAATGTTTTCCTGAAAAATTCTCTTACCCGTATTTTATTTTTCTCTTCGAATTTGTCAAGGCTCAGCGTTTTGCCCGTTTAGCAGCGGTGACTCTCGGTACTCTTGATTTAATCGCGCTTCTCCTACATAATAAGCGTTGATGTGACGGAAAGGGCGTTGGGAATGAAAAAAATAGTTGTTACAATTGCCCGCGAGTACGGATCGGGAGGAAGGATAATAGGGCGCGAACTGGCTCGTGAGCTGGGTTTTGCGTTCTACGACAGGGAACTGATATCCCTTGCCGCCAAAGAGTGCGGCTTTCACGAGGACTTCGTGCAGACTATGGAGAACCGCAGGTCTTCGGGTTTCCTGTTCAACATATACATGACGTACAACGAACTTCCCATTTCCGAACAGGTTTTCATAGCGCAGTCCAACGTGATCAGGGATATAGCTTCCCGCGAGTCGTGCGTGATAATCGGCCGGTGCGCCGATTATGTTCTGGCGGAGATGGAGGGGTGCGTTCATTTTTTCATATACGCTCCGCTCGAATGGCGCCTTAAAATAGTCCGCGATGAATATAAAGAAGGCGAAGGGGAACTCTCGGGCTATATCAGAAAACAGGATAAGGACAGGGCTTCTTATTATAATTTCTTCACACAGAAAAAGTGGGGCAAGGCGCAGAATTACAACCTCTGTCTCGACAGCGGCATTGGAATACCCGCCTCGGTGAAACTGCTGAAAACGTACGTGGAAGAATTCGCCAAACTCATTTAGTAAAGGAAGGACGCAAAATTGGAAGTTTCCGAGAATAAGATGGGCGTAATGCCCATTCATAAATTGCTGTTGAATATTTCCATACCCATGATAATGTCCATGATAGTGCAGGCGTTGTACAACGTGGTCGACAGCATATTTGTCGCTCAGTTGGGAGAGGACGCGCTCACCGCCGTTTCTCTCGCTTTTCCTATACAGGCTTTGATAATCGGAATGGGGGTGGGCACGGGCGTCGGGGTCAACGCTCTTCTATCGAGAAGCCTCGGCGAGAAAAACTCCGACCTGGTCAACAAATCCGCGATGCACGGAATCTTGCTTTCGTGGGTGACGTGCGCCGTGTTCACCGTCGGCGGCGTTTTCCTCAGCGACATGTTTTTCAGGACACAGACGGACATCCCGAGCATCGTAAAATACGGCGACGATTATCTCCGCGTGGTCTGCGTCATGTCGTTCGCAGTTTTCAATCAGATAATGCTGGAGCGCCTTTTGATTTCGACGGGAAAAACGTTTTACTCGATGATCTCGCAGATGGCGGGCGCCGTCACCAACCTCATACTCGACCCCATAATGATATTCGGGCTTTTCGGGTTTCCGAGGATGGAAGTCACGGGCGCGGCGCTCGCTACTGTCATAGGGCAGGCGGTAGGGGCTTTGCTCGCACTGTTTTTCAATCTCAAGTACAACCGTGAGATAACGTTCAAAATAAGGGGTTTTCTCCCCAGCGCTTCCATAATCGGAAGAATATATTACGTGGCCCTGCCGTCGATTTTGATGTCCACGCTCGGTTCAGCGATGATATACGGCCTCAATCTCCTGCTGATATCCTTCACGTCGACCGCGACCGCCGTGTTCGGCGTCTATTTCAAATTGCAGAGCTTCGTATTCATGCCTATTTTCGGCCTGAACAACGGCATGGTTCCGATAATCGCGTACAATTACGGGGCGCGGAGGCGAGACCGCATCATCGAAACCGTGAAACTCAGCGTCATGTACGCCGTAGCGGTGATGAGCGCGGGAACGATAGTGTTCAACGTCTTTCCCCGCGAGCTTCTGGCGATGTTCAACGCGACTCCCGAGATGATATCGCTGGGCGTTCCGGCGCTCAGGATAATAAGCACGCACTTTTTCTTCGCCGCGTTCTGCATAATCTCGCTGTCGGTATTCCAGGCGCTGGGCAACGGGGCCGAAAGCCTCGCCGTGGCCGTGTGCCGTCAGTGGCTCCTGCTGATGCCGATAGCGTGGGCGATGTCAAAAACCGGCGACGTCAATATGATATGGTGGACGTTCCCGATTACGGAGGCCACGACTTTGGCGCTATGCGCGTTTTTCATGAGGCGCGTCTATCTCAAAAAAATCAAAACAGGGGAACTGGCGTAAACTTACCGGCCCTTGAACCACGGAGTGGTTCAAGGGCCGGGCGGGCTAAATTTATAAAACGATTATTTATGCGGCGTTCTCATCTGTTTTTAAAAACTTCCGCCTTGCGTTTCTCGGTAAAAGCTGTCATGGAATCCTTCTGATCCTCGGTCGAGAAGCAGAGCCCGAAAGCTCCGGCCTCGAAGGCGAGAGCGGTGTCAATGTCGGCCTGCATGCCTTTCCGAACGCACTGTTTTATCTGGCGCACCGCAATCTGCGGCTGACGCGCTATCTCCGCGGCTAGTTCGGCCGTTTTGGGCATCAATTCATCGGGCGGGTAGACGGCGCTCACCAGGCCTATGCGAAGCGCTTCGCCCGCGTCGATCCTTTTGCCGGTGAACATCAGTTCCATGGCGTTGGATAGTCCCACGAGCCTCGGCAGGCGTTGCGTTCCGCCGAAGCCCGGCGTAATTCCGAGGCCCACTTCGGGCTGTCCGAACTTCGCGTTTTCACTCGCTATTCTTATGTCGCACGCCATGGCCAGTTCGCAGCCGCCGCCAAGTGCAAAACCGTTCACAGCCGCTATGACCGGCTTGCGGCCGCGTTCGAGGGCGAGAAACACGCCGCTGCCGAGCGCGCCGAAAGCCTGCCCTTGCACCGCGTTGTAATCCTTCATCTCGCTGATGTCAGCGCCCGCCACGAAAGCCCGTCCCTCCCCGGTAATTACGATGACGTAAACGTCGTCGTCCGCGTTTGCCGACACGACGGCCGATTCCAAAGCGCCCAGCGCCGCGCTGTTCAGGGCGTTCAAGGATTCGGGCCGGTTCATCGTCAAAGTCGCCACGTGGGCGTCGCGGGAAATCCGAACAAGTTCCATCGTTGTTGTCCCCTCCTGGGATGAAATGATACGGTACATTGACTTTCGTTATTATATACCGTGCGCGTTTGCGGCGTTCACCAAATTTGGATCCTGCGTTCGGGCGGAATGTACATTTTATCGCCGTCTTTCACGCCGAACGCCTCATAGAATTCGCCGCAGTTCGACAACTGCACGTTTACGCGCAGCTTCGCCGGGGCGTGCGTATCCTGAAGCAGCAAAAGTTCCTGCATCTCCGGCCGCGTTTTGGAACGCCACATCGACGCGAAACCCCGGAAAAACTCCTCCATCTGAGCCTTCGGGAGTTTTTTGCCGGGAGCCCTGCCCGACGCCGTCTCCAAAGCGCACGACAGTCCGCCGGCGTCGGCGATGTTCTCCGCCAGAGTGATCTCGCCGTTCACGGCTCCGCCGTCGACTTTGATTCCGTCGAAGAGCGCGTTCATCGCGGAGGTTCTCTTTTCGAATTCGGCGAAATCCGAATCGGTCCACCACTGCCTCATGTTGCCGTTTTCGTCCCGCTGAGCGCCGTTTTTGTCGAACGCGTGGCTGATCTCGTGGGCTATAACCGCGCCTATCGCTCCTATATTCGCGGCGTCACCCTGTTCGGGGGAGTAAAAGGGCGGCTTCAGGATGCCGGCGGGGAAATTGATGGAGTTGTCGGTTCCGTCGTAATACGCGTTCACATCGTAAGCGGCCATGCCCCAGAGCGTTTTGTCGGGCGTCGTTCCGTACAGCGAGAAATTGTACCTTACGCCCGCCCTCGATAAAGCCGTGAAATTGGAGTACAGCGACCCTCCCTTCGACGCGGGCGTCACTTTGTAATATCCGTAGATGGGATGCGGTTTATCGGGATATCCGACGCGTATCGTCATCGCGTCGAGCTTGCGTATGGCGGCCTCTTTTGTCTTTTCACCCAGCCATACGTTTTTTTCCAGGCGATTTCGGTAAACGGCGATCTCTTCTTTAATTATATCCTCCACGTCGCGTTTCGTTTCGGGGCCGAAATGCTTTTGGCCGAAACGTATCCCTATGACGTCGTCGAAAACCTGCTCCGTCTGGATAAACGGTATTTCCGCGAGCGGCGTCAAGGAGGTCGCGCCCGAAACCGCCGCCCCATACCGAAGGTTCGTGAACAGGAATTCCCTGCTGAGTTTCCCAGCCGCGCCCATCAGGAACCTCGCCTTCATCCAGCTCTTTATATTTTCGAAATTGCTCTCGCTGTATATCTCGTCAAAAGCCTCGAAATACGCTTTGTGCGCCACGTTTACGACCTCCGGCCGGGCGAGGATCAACCTCGTCACAAGCGAGTCAAAATCGAGCGCGCGTATTTTGGAGGTAAACTCACGGTAAGGCGCGGGGTTGTAATAGGTTTTAGAGTAGGTACGGGCCTCGGCGTCAGGAATGTACTTCGCGATGAGCCGGTCGAACGCCATGGCGCGCCCGGTGTCGGCGGCGGCGGCTTCGCGGGTGGCCCCGGACAGCACGAACAGTTTCGTCAAAAGTTCCTCGACGAGAGGCATGAGCCTTCCGCCCGTCTCGTCGCCCTCCTCGTAATAACTCGGGTCCCCCATGAAGGAACTCGGCATGGATAGCCACACCGCATACATAGTGACGTCCGCGAAATCATTTTCAACGAAAACTTCAAACGGCATCGGAAATCCGTCCCGTATCAGACGGAAGGCTTCGGACGACAGGCCCCTCAAATCGGCGATACTCTCTATCCG
>JAISDQ010000268.1 GCA_031264605.1 Synergistaceae bacterium
ATCGGCGTGGAGTGCGACACGGCTTTGGGCGGAAAAGAAGCTCTCGATGAGATAGAGCGAAGGGGCAGCGCGTATGATATCTGCTTCATCGACTGGAAAATGCCGGACATCGACGGCATGGAACTGACGCGCCGCGTCAAGGCTTCCAAACGCGGCAAGTCGGTGGTTATCATGATATCCTCGGCGGATTTGAGCGCCATCGAAAACGAGGGGCGCAGCGCGGGAGTCGACAGATTTCTATCAAAACCGCTGTTCCCGTCGACTGTGACCGACTGCATTAACGAATGTCTCGGCGTCGCTGAGAACGTCGCCGGCTCCGAGGCGTTCGCCGAGGAGGACGACTACTCTGGCCGCTGCGTGCTGCTCGTAGAGGATGTGGAGATCAACCGCGAGATCGTGCTCACGCTGCTCGAACCGACGAATCTCAGCATCGAATGCGCGGAGAACGGCGTGGAGGCGGTCAGGATGTTCTCAGAGAATCCCGAGCGTTACGACGCCATACTTATGGACGTACAGATGCCTGAGATGGACGGCTACGAAGCCTCGCGCCGCATCAGAGCGCTGGGCGCGCCGAACTCCGCCTCCGTGCCCATCATCGCCATGACCGCCAACGTCTTCCGCGAAGACGTCGAAAAATGCCTCGAAGCCGGAATGAACGACCACCTAGGAAAGCCTCTCGATATCGGCGAAGTTTTGTCCAAGTTCAGAAAAGCGTTCCCGCGGAAATAGATTCATTATCTAAAGCGGACTACGCCCGCAATCCAAATTTTTGTTTTTAACGCACTTTCCCTGCTAGAAATAATAAACAACCATTCGACGGCGAATCGGCGTCAGGCTCCTTTACCGCCTATGGTCTGGAGTTTCGCCATAGAGCCGTACAGGTCGACCAGACGCTTGAATTCCTTCTCGTCAAAAAACGCGACGCTACCCTCTCCGAAGGCTTTGGCGACCTCAATGGAAAAACGTACGGCCGCCTCGATGTCAACGATTTGAGACGCGCCCGTCGCGCAGCCGGGAACCGCCGTCACTGTCGTCAGCGCCACGCCTACCACCGGAGATGTCGTCGCGGTACAGGGCTGAAGAATGCTGTTCAGATGATCTAAACCATTGCCGTAAGGCGTAATGTCCTGCGTCGTTACGGCAAACACGGATGGCTCTTTTCCTGTGACATAGCTCATAATAGTCAGCAGATCGTCGCTCACCCGCAGGATGTACCCTTCTTTGACCGTGGGGGATATGGCGAAGCCGCGATGATTGATGACGCGGTTACCGCGGGTCGTGTCGATGGAAAGCACAGCGTCAAGCGAATCGTTTATCTCTTCGGCATTGGCGATTCCCATGTTGATGGGAGAATCCATGAACGGCACGGGGTCGTGCGGTAGAGTCGGGGCGTTTGGGCAAATATGAGTGGAAACGAAAACGTCTCCCTTCAGCACGTCGCCCGATTTCGCCATTTTCCCCAGCTTCATGGCGACAGCGATAGCGGCTATCGCGCCGTCTCCATCAGAGACGAGCCCTATCCGTTCCGGACGCGCGCCTATCCCTCCGAGACGCCCCACAATACCGAGCGTTGAAGCCATACCTCCGTTTTTCTTACCTTCCGAACCGGGAAACCACGCTTTTATGAAATCAGTATGCCCCTTTGGGCCATGTACGGTTTTTACCTCGACGGATTTTTCATCGTTTCCCGCGGAGATGAGCGCGTTCCTGACGATTTCTCCTGAAACGGAAGGGCTGTCGAGTAGTTCATAAGCTTCTATAACGTATTTCATCGACATAACGCCTATTCTCCCCATTCTGAATCAAAATCAAGTATTTTTTTGCCGATAATTTTTTCACTCACGCAAATGACAGCGCACCAGATGCCCAGCGCTCACTTCGCGCATAACGGGATCATCCTGATGGCATAGCTCGTTCGCGTAAGGGCATCGGGTGTTGAAGCTGCAGCCGGGCGGAACATTAACTGGGCTGGGGATCTCTCCCTGCGATTCGACTTTATTGTGACGCGCCAGTTCCTCTTCTTCGCTGATGACCGGAATGGAGGACAGGAGCATCTTTGTATACGGGTGGCGCGGTTCGGAAAAAAAAACGTCCACTGGGGCTATTTCGGCTATCTTGCCCAGATACATTATTGCCACCTTGGTTGCGAGGTTTCTCATCAGGCTGAGATCGTGCGTGATAAAAAGGTACGAGAGGTTGCGTTGCCGTTGAAGGCGCAGAAGCATGTTGATTATCTTCGCCTGCACACTGACGTCGAGGGAGGACGTCGGTTCGTCGAGCACTATCATGGAGGGGTTGGTACTTATTGCCCGGGCGATCGCCAGCATTTGGCGCTCGCCGCCGCCGAGGGACATGGGGTATTTGTACAGATATTCCGCCGACAGCTCCACGGTGTCCAACAAGCGCAAAATCTGTCCGACTGGGTCGTGAGCGTCGGTCATTTTGTGAATTGACAAAGGCAGGCTGAGAATCTGACGGACATTGCGCTGAGGATTGAGCGTTGTACCGGGGTCTTGGAATACCATCTGAATTTCCCTTTTCATCCACAACGGGCGTTCGCCGCTGGCCATGCTGATGTCCTGTCCCTTGAAAATTATTTGGCCTGCCGTCGCTTTGTACATCCCGATGACATTGTACGCGGTCGTGCTCTTCCCAGAGCCGGACTCTCCCACCAATCCCAACGTTTCGCCCTCCCGGATGGCGAAGTCGATGCCGTCGATCGCCTTGACGAATAATCCTTTTTGAGCTCCCCGCGTGATTGGAAAATATTTTTTGAGGCCGCGCGCTTCTAAAATGATTTCGTTCAAGGCTTATCCCTTCTTCTCTTCCTGTTCATAGGAGAAACAAGCGACAAAGTGTTCGTTTCCCAAATCTGCGAATTCCGGCTTTTCCTCATGGCACCGCTTTTCGGCCTGAGGGCAGCGCGGAGCGAAACGACAGCCCGCTGGCGGCTTCAGGTAGTTTGGAATCCGTCCGGGAATGCCTTCGGCAACTCCTCCGCCGGTGAGGCGGGGAATACAGCGCATCAGCGCCTGCGTATAAGGGTGTGCCTGCCGCCGGAAAATCTCTTCAGTGGGCGCCGTTTCGATCATATTGCCGGCGTACATGACGTAGACGCGGTCAGTGGTTTCCCGCGCGACACCAAGGGAATGGGTGATCAGAATCAGCGAGCTGTGCTTGCTTTCCACCCGGTCTTTCAGGATTTTCAGAACCTGATCCTGTATGGTAACGTCCAAATTCGTCGTCGGTTCGTCGGCTATGACCATTTCCCGCGGCGTGGCCAAAGACATGGCGATACACACCCTTTGGCGCATACCTCCGCTCAACTGAAACGGATAACTGATGAGTATCCGCTCGGGGTCCGGCATGGACGTCTGTTTCAGGGCGAGCACCGCAAGTTCCTGCTGTGTGTCCCTTTTGCCGCAACCTTCCCGTCCGGAGTTGCGTATCGCTTCAAACATTTGCTCGCCGATCGTGAATACCGGATTGAGAGACATTGTAGGATCCTGAAAAATCATGGAAGCTCCGGCTCCGCGTAATTTTTTGAGTTCGTCGCCTTTCATCCCGAGCACGTTCCGTCCGCGGAACAATATCTCTCCCCGCGGCACGCGGCTGTTTTTCGCGAGGATACGCAGTATGGACTTGACGGTAGTCGTTTTGCCGCAGCCCGTTTCTCCGACGATCGCAACTTTTTCGCCGGCGTATACCGTGAAGTTCACGCCGTTCAATACCCTGACCTTGCCGGCGTAAGTTTTGAATTCCACGTGCAAATCCCTGATGTCGACGACCGGCGGCCTGTCAGTCGGCGTCCGCATCGGTCACTCCTCTCCCGACAGCATGTCTTTCACACCGTCGCCCATAAGATTGAAACCCAAGACGATAATCATGATCGCCAGTGCCGGAAAGATAGATAACCACCACTGCGCGGGCAAATATTTAGCGCCATCGGAAACCATCGTTCCCAGAGCGGGGAGCGGAGGCTGTTCGCCCAGGCCGACAAAACTGAGGGTCGCCCCGGTGAGGATGACCCAACCCATGTCCAATGTCGCCTTAGTCAGGATGGAACCCGTGCAGTTGGGAAGAATCTCACGAAACAGGATGTGTGGTTTGGAAGCGCCCAACAATTCCGCCGATTTCACGTACATCTCGTTGCGCAGCGAGGTCGTCATCCCGAAGGCTAAACGCGTATACCACGGCCACCACGCGACGCACATCGCTAACAGAGAATTAAATAGCGTGGGCCGCAGGATCGAACAGACGCACAAAGCAAGAATCATCGGCGGCAGGGCGAGAAAAATATCCGTCATGCGCATTATGAACGTAGAAAACCACCTGCCTTTCCAATAACCCGCCATCATACCGAGAACACTGCCGAGGGGTACCGTGGCCGCAAGAACTCCGAGGCCCATTGTGAACGCCCCTCTGTAAGCGTAAAAAATTCGGCTCATGATGTCCCGGCCTACTGTGTCGGTTCCCAGCCAATAGTCGGCGCAAGGGCCTCTGTTCGCGTTTTTGAAATCGACCACAGCGCCGATGTGAGTTGGATAGGGGGCGACAAGCGGTTGGAAAACGGACACTATAAGCACGAGCGCCACGATGCCCAAGCCGACGACTGACATTTTATTCAGCGAAAATTTGTACCACAGCTTGCGAACCTCATCCAAGTAATCGCGTTTCGGGGTTTTGCCGCTCCCGTTCATTCTTCGCTTCCTCCCATCAAACGCACGCGGGGATCGAGCCACGCCACAATCAGATCGCTCAGTATATTCAGAACTATGAAAACTAGGCCCAGGATCATGACCACGCCCGAAATGGCGTTGATGTCTTTGTTCAGCATCGCGCTCAGACCGTAGCGGGAAAGTCCGGGATAATTGAAGATGTTTTCCACCAGAAAAGCGTTGCCGAAAATAGCGGCAATATCCATGGCCATGACGGTGATCGTAGGAATCAAAGACGGTTTTAAGAGATATTTGAAGAGCAGGCGGTTTTCCGTGACTCCATAGGCCTGCTCCGCCTGAATATAGTCCTTTAGATAATTTTCCACCATATTGCCCCGGGTAAGGCGGGCCGCTTGCGCCATCCCTCCCAGCATAAGGGCGACGGCGGGCAGTATGATGTGGCGTATGGCATCAAGATAACCCGCGATGTTGCCTTGCAGGAGATAGTCGATGGTGTACATGCCGGTGATGATACGGGACGGCGCGGCCATCGACTGGGAAATCCGCCCTGTCGTGGGCAGAACTGGAAACAGATAGCCGAAAAGCAGCATAAATAACACGGCCCACAGAAAAGAAGGCGATACGATGCCAAGATAGCTGAGGACCCGGATCACCCCATCCAGCCATTTGCCGGTGTATTTGGTGGAGACAATCCCCAAAAGGATGCCGCCGATGATCATGAACAAAGCCGACAGAAGGACAATTTCCAAAGTGGCGGGCAGATATTGCCGGATGTCGGTAATCACCGGACGGCGTGTCTGAAGCGAATTGCCGAGGTCCAGATAGACAGCCCCTTTCAGCCAGTACAGATATTGGGTGACGAGCGGTTTGTCCAGATTCATTTCCCGGCGCAGGTTTTGGACGGTCTCTTCCGACACGCGCGGGCCCAAAGCCTGCCGCGCCGGGTCGCCCGGGATGACGCGGGCGATGATGAAAACGAGGATCGACAGCCCGAGGAGCACGAGGAGATATACCCCGATCTTTGTTAAAATTTTTTTCAGCATCGGCCTTCCTTTCAGGCAGTTGGTTTAAATTTGGTATAAAAGTTCAACGGCATATCCGTTCCGATTATGCCGCTGAACCTAGAGAGTCGTTTTTCTGAGACCGGTTACGCTTCAGTCATCGCTATTTCTTGATGGTCATATCATGCGCGTAAATGGCGAAGCCCATCGGCATGAAATAGTTTTCGCCCTTTTCCGTGGCGGTAACCGCATTCCACGTCAGATATGAAGTTTGAGCGGCGCGTTTTTCCAGCCAGTTGAAACCCCACACCGTTGGGCATAGATCGAAAATGTACCTCTGGATTTCCGCGTACTTTTTGAAGCGTTCGGCGTCGTCCACAGTAGCGAGGGCGTCGTCGATCATTTTGTCGAGTTTGGAATCCTGCAGCCACTCCATCTGCTCCCACGAACCGCACGAAGAAGAATGGTAACGTGTGCGCAGCATACCACCCGCCTCGAAATACGGTGACGCGAAGTTCACGAAGGAAATCTGGGGCGTGGTATCCGGGCTTTGAGCGTCGGTGATCATCGAACCGAAGGGTTTCTTCGTGACCGCCAGATTGATGCCGAGTTCGCTCAGGTTCGACTGGAGCAGAAGCGCTATTTTCTCCTGCTCCGGCACCTCGGCGCACCATGTCAGATTGAGAGTGATGTTCTGGCCGGCATACTTCGACTGCGCCAGTTCCGCCTTCGCCTTTTCCATGTCCTGCTTGAACGCGGGGATGGTCTTGTCGAATCCCGGCAGAACTACGGCGACCGGGCCGCGGCTTTCCAAAGCGCCGGGGTAGATGCTTTCGCGCAGGGTATCGTAATCGAAAGCGTAAGCCACCGCCTTGCGAAGATGCACGTCATCCGAGAACTCAGCCTTGGTGTTGAACATCATGTTGAACGTGTTGCTGTTGCTGAACGCTGCGAGATCCACCCCATCCATAGCGTCCATAGTATTGTAATTTTCCAGTGGTTGTAACTCGTCCGTGATCTCTAATTCTTTGTTCGCCATCGCCGTACGTACGGCTACCGGATCGGTCATGTTGGAGATTTTGAAATACTGAGGCGCGTCCGCGTTCCAACCGAGGAAATAGTCGTCGAACCGCTCGCCGAGAAAATACTCGTCGAGTTTGAACTCACGCGTCTTATACGGGCCGGAACCGGCGTCGTGCGTCAGCAGCCAGGTTTTGCCGTAATCGCCTTTCTCTCCGTATGTCGCGGCGCTCTTATCATAATTGGCTGTCACAAGAGCTTCCTCCACGACCATGAAGCGGATCAGAGCGTAGACAAACGGGCCGAAAGGGGTTTTCAGTTCGAAAACCACGTGGGTATCGTCAGGCGCGTAGCATTTACCGATTACGTCCTTGTACAAATACGCATAGCCTTCTCCGATCTCAAGCAGGCGGTTCATGCTGTACGCGACGTCGCTCGCCTTCATCAGGTTGCCGCTGTGGAATTTCACATCGTCGCGCAGCGTGAATGTGTAGACGAGATTATTGTCGGAAACCGTCCATCCTGTTGCCAAATGTGGTTTAATACTCCCGTCCTGTTGCGGGAATACCAGAGGATCGTACACGTTGCACTGGGTAGTGGAATCGGAATAGTCGGAACCTACAGCCGGGTCGTAATAAGTGGGCCAGTCCTCGCCGGTACGGACGATCGTCGCGTCCTCGGGTATCGAGGTGTCGACGGCGGCGGCTCCCGCTTGAGTACTGACAGCGCTGAACAGCATGAACAGGGCCGCGAAGATCACGATTGCCTTTTTCGATTTCATTGCTTCTCCTCCTTTATATATGTATGGGACAAAACCGATTGACTTTTTTACCGCCCCGCCATTACCTTTTTCAATGGAATGTGGTCGATGTCGAAGCCGAAATAACGCGGCGTGAGCAAATCCGTCGTCTCCTGCTGAGGCTTGCAGGGCAACGCTACGAGCGCGACTTTCTGTCCGGTGTGGGAGAGAGGGTTGGGCACGGGTTCCCACGTGTCGGTGTCGACGGCGGCGATAATGTCGGGGCTCGTCACAAATGGAACGTCGTCCTTCCACAGGACGTGGTTCTCATTCTTGAACCAGTACTTCAGCTTGAAGCCACCGCAATCCACGGTGACATAACCCCAGTAATAGCCTTCCTTATCGTAGTCGTCCTTGATGGTAATGACGCCGCGGCCCAATTCAAAACCTCCCAGATTGCCAACTAACTCCTTGACGGGGTCCCTACCCGCTTCCTTCGCTTCGCGCAAAAGTTTGCCGGTATCGTAACATTCGCTGAGAGTGCCGGGAATCAGAGTCTTTCGCAATTTAGCGACGTCGAGCGCCAAACCGGCTTGTCCGGCGAGTCCGTAACCCGCCACGCTGATGAGCTTGCCGATGTGTTCTATGGTCCGGGCGTTGATGCCGTTTTTGATGATGCACTCGTT
The DNA here is from genome assembly GCA_031264605.1 of Synergistaceae bacterium. Taxonomy (GTDB): domain Bacteria; phylum Synergistota; class Synergistia; order Synergistales; family Synergistaceae; genus JAIRKI01. The sequence goes on from JAISDQ010000268.1 coordinate 8,126, forward strand.
GCCCCATTCATCCACTGAGGCAATCGGTAAAATGGGATGTCCGTCGTAATTGAAAGTTATCTGAACGATTTCAGGGATCGCCCTACCGGTGTAATCGCCGTCGACCGTGATCATGCCGCGCTGGGAACCCGCGGCCATGGCGCCCGCTGTATTCGCCCCCGCAAGCTCGACGGGTACGATGACGTCGAACTTCTTCCCGGAATATTCCTCAAGAGCACCGATAGCCGCGGCCAATCGCTGGCCTTCGGGGTATACGCTCGTTTGATCCGTCATGCGGTAAGAAGCCATCTCATCGATGGTTTCTTTGGTATGGGGAGCTATGGAACCCATCAAAAAAGGACAGACGCTCAAAGCGCTGTCCGGGATCTCGCCGATGTCCACCCACCCGACCTGTCGTCCGGCTTCCAGTTCTCCCATAAGAGACTTGATGCCGTTCGCCGGAAGCCCGCCCCCACCGGTGGCAAAAAACGTGCATCCCCGTACAAAATCCTCAACTTCCGTGCGGTTATTAAGTTTTTGTGTAGGCATGTGCCAGTTCCTCCTTCTGTATTTGCATTGATAACGCCGGATAAATCTTCAAAACTACGTACGCCACGATAACCGTATCCCGCTTTTACTGAAATCCTGATAATAGCCGGGAAACTTGCGCAAATTTTCCGCTTGCTCCAGATCGATGTCGCAGACGCCCAACGCTCCTCGGTCGTTTTCCATCTTGATTATTGTCTGTCCGTCGGGGCCGACGGCCATGCTTCCCCCGAAAAGACGCAGGTTGTCATAACGGGCCGCTTGGTTGACCGCCACTGTAAAGAGCTGGTTTTCCAAAGCGCGTGAGCGGACGTTCAAATCCCATGCCATTTCATCCTGATAACGCCACGCCGCAAGAACCGTCAACAATTCGGCTCCGTCAAGGCTCAACAGGCGCACCATTTCGGGGAACCCGATGTCGTAACAGATCAAAACCCCGACACGGCCGAAATCCGTGACAAAAACGGAGGAGCCGCTGCCGCGCGCGAAAAATTCGCCCTCCCTGCCGAAGAGAAACGTTTTGTGATACTCTCCGGCGATTGCGCCGGAACGATCATAAAGAAGAGCGGCGTTGAACAGCTCGCCGCCCTTTTTAATTCCAAGGCCCGCGAGAACGTACAATCCGCCGCGGCGTGCAGATCCGCTCAGGGCCGCGTGAATCGGCAGAGCGAATTTTTCGCTGAGGCCGCAGGTATCCTGACCTAAAATATCCAGATTGTACCCAGTGAAACACAATTCAGGCAGCAAAATCAAATCCGCGCCAGCTTCCGCCGCCTGTTCGATCATGCGCTCGGCTGTACGTATGTTGTCTTCCACATTTCCAAGCTCAACAGCCATTTGACCCAATGCAATTTTCACGTTCCGCGACATTAATCTCTTCCTTATCAAAATTCACGTAAGCGTTTAAACATTCGCAAATTTTCGCAAGCTCAGTAGAGCGTTAAAAAAGGAAATAAAAATAACGTGTGTTAGTGTAACATATGCCAATTTGAACGCAAGCCCTCAAAGCATAGCCTTTTTCCACCGGAGTCCTCTATCACTTTTTTTATCGGCTGCATAGTTCTGAGTAGTTGCGACTAAACTATGTTCCTATGACCCTGACAAGCCTGTTGTTTGCATGGACGAAATACCGTATCAGCCGCTCGCTGACGTCCGTGAGCCGATCCCGATGAGATAAGGCAAAACAGAGAAAATCGATAACGAATATATAACGAATATATTCCGTTAATTTTGTTGATTCGTAATTCGTTGATGATATAATCGCGTTTATAATTTAAAGAGAAAGCGAGGGATGATGTTTGGGGAGTTTCCGGACGCGCGTGGTTTGGATAATGATATTGGCGGCCGTTATATTGGCTTTCGCGGCCGAAACGCGTATCGACGCGTTTCCCTTCACCACCGTTTTCATCAAAAAGCCCAGGCGTTTTTATCACAGAATGAACTGCGTAGCGGTCAAAAGCGGACGCCCGACGGCCATATCGCTGGCGAACGCAAAAGAACAGGGGTATCGTCCCTGCCCAAAGTGCCAGCCTCCAACATGGTGAAACGCTTTTGGGCGTCTTTGACGCGGGGAGATGAATTCCATGAATAACGCGGCGAAATACACGCTCTCATTGCGAAACAGAAGCGGTAAATTTGTCAGATTCGCCGTTTTTCAGACCTATGGGGAGGTCGCGGATCTGACCGTAAAACCTCTGCCGCTTGCGTGGATAGTGGGTTCGGCCGCACCGGGCGGCAAGGACGGACAAAGCGTCTCCGAGATGTCGTGGAAGACCGCCCGCAATATATCGCTCATCAACAGCTATCATATAGGCGCGGAGATGCTCTCTACAAATACGGTCGTGCTGCCGGTCGGCGTCGCCGCCGAAAGCGGTTACTCGGTGGCCTACATGGGAGATTTTCCCTTCGGGGCGCCCGCTTTCGTAGGCTCGGTGATCGACGATGAAAAGGGATTTTTGCTGATTCAATCCGACGATACGATACCTCCGTTCGCGCGTCAGCGCGAGGAAAACTGTTTCCTCAAGATAGGCGTTTCCATGGCGGGCAGGCAGGTATCCGTCGCGGACCTTCATCCCGAGACCCATTACCGGTTCTCCCTCGAACCCATTTACCGCATAGTGATCGGTGAGTTTTTCCCCGGGCAGATAATCGGAGATCAGGCGGCGGAAAAATCTTACAGGATAGATTTCGGACAGGAATTCAACAAAACGATAAGCGTCAAAGACGACGGCATTTTCACGGACGAAAAATAAAGTCTATCATGTTGTATTATATTTTTGCCTGTGATACAATTTTATTTGTGTTTTTTTGGGTTATTTCACTAGCAATTCGCACAACGAACGCGAATTATAAGTCTTATGCAAAATACGTTCCTTGTGTGGAAATGGACAACCGATACAAAATCTATCAAGGGAGTGGTTGTTATGCGTAAGTTGGCGTTGGCTTTTCTCGTTTGTTTTCTTTTTGCGGGCGGCGCGTTTGCCGCCGATGACGTCATCAAGGTAGGCTTCTACAACTGCCTGACCGGGCAGAACGCCTTCGGCGGACAGTTGGAACTCGAGGGCGTCCAGTTGGCGCACAAACAGTTCCCCGAGATACTGGGCAAGAAGATCGAATTGGTCGTCGTAGACAACAAATCCGACAAGGTCGAAGCGGCAAATGCCGTTACCCGTCTCATCGAGAGTGACAAGGTGAACGTCATTATCGGAACGTACGCTTCCGGCCTTGCCATAGCCGGCGGCGAGGTCGCCGAAGTGGGCCGCGTCCCCATGCTTGGAACGAGCTGCACCAACCCGCTTGTAACGCAGGGCAAGAAGTACATCTTCAGGACGTGCTTCATCGACCCGCTGCAAGGCGCGGGGGCGGCGGCTTACGCGTACAGGACGCTGGACTGCAAAAAAGCGGCGCTGCTCGTCGACGTGGTGAGCGACTACGCGGTCGGCCTCGCGAAATTCTTCAAGGACAGCTTCGAGTCACAAGGCGGGGAAATCGTATCCGAGATGAGATATCAGTCTGGGGATACCGACTTCACGGCCCAGCTCACGGAAATTATGTCGCATGAACCCGACGTCGTATTCCTTCCCGCTTATTTCGCCGAGGGCGCGATAATTCTGAAACAGGCCAAAGAGTTGGGCGCGTCGTTCCGTTTCATGGGCGGAGACGCCATGGACAACCCGGAGATGGTCACATTGGGAGGCGACGCGATCGAGGGGTTCATCTACACCGGATTCGCGTACGCGCCGGACATGCCGGAGATGAACGAAGTCGCCGGGAAATTCACCGAAGACTGGTACAAGGAGTACAGCAAGGACCCGAACGGCAACGCGGCGCTCGGCTACGACTCGTACATCCTCGTCCTGGACGCGATCAGGCGCGCCGGCTCGGCGGAGCCGGAGAAGATACGCGACGCCCTGGAGGCGACTGAGAATGTCCTGACCGTCACCGGAAAAACGACGCTCGACGCGGATCACAACCCCCAGAAGGACATAGGCATCCTCGAAATAAAAGAGGGCAAGAAAGTATTCGTGGGCACGGTAGTTCCGTAAACCGCTTCGGCACAGACGATCACTGCGTAAATAAAACCGCTGACGGCGGCGGGAACCGGGAGTTTCTCGCCGCCGTTTCATTATCAGGAAACAAGTTTTGTCTTTATCGCCATAATCACTGTTCAGTATTCAACGCAGACTGAGGGGATTCGTTCGCGCCACCGAGCAGCGGCGGCTTCCCGAAAACGGGGGATACCATTGGCTTTAAATACGTTTTTGCAGCATTTCATAAACGCCCTTGGACTGGGTTCGCTTTATGGGCTGATAGCGATCGGCTACACGATGGTATACGGTATTTTGAGGCTGATAAACTTCGCGCACGGCGACATCTTCATGCTCGGCGCGTATTTCGTGTTTTTCGCGACGATACAGTATAAACTGCCTTGGGCGCTCGGAGTGTTTATAGCTATCGTGGGCGCGATTTTGTGCGGGCTTTTGGTGGACCTCATAGCTTACAAGCCGCTCCGCAACGCGCCGAGAATCTCCGCCCTAATCAGCGCGATAGGCGTGTCGTTTTTCATCGAAAACGCGTCCATGGTCGCTTTCACCGCCAAACCTCAGGCGGTCGTGCAGCCCAAACAGCTCGTGGAAGCCTTTTCAGTCGGAGGCGTCCGCTTAGTGCCGCTGAATATCATCGTTCCGGCTATCTCGTTCGTCCTCGTCGGAGCGCTTCTGTGGATGATATACCGGACAAAACAGGGATTGGCCATGCGCTCGATCTCGCACGACATAGAGACCACACGGCTCATGGGCGTCTCGGTCAACAGGATCATCGCCCTCACATTCGCCATAGGATCGGGCTTGGCAGCCGTCGCGGGAATAATGTGGGCGCTGCGTTACCCAAAGGTCGAGCCGCTGATGGGTTTCACGCCCGGATTCAAGGCTTTCATAGCGGCGGTATTCGGGGGTATCGGCTCGATTCCGGGCGCAATGCTGGGAGGGCTCTCGCTCGGTTTCATCGAGATAATGTCCGTCGCCTTCTTTCCGAAGCTCTCTGGATACAAGGACGCTTTCGCCTTCGTGCTGCTCGTGATAATACTGCTCGTCAAGCCTACGGGACTGATGGGCGAGAAGCTGGAGGAAAAAATATGAGGGACATTTCCTCCGGCCACAAGACAAGGGACAGCATTCTGACGCTCTCGTCGATCGCGCTTCTCGCGGTGTTTTTGTGGCTGGCGCCAAAATACCTGGACGGATATAAAATCCGCATAATCAATCTGATCGCGATAAACGCCATACTCGGGCTGAGCCTGAACCTGATTTACGGCATGGCCGGAATGTTCTCGCTCGGACACGCGGGCTTCATGGCTATCGGAGCTTATGTGTCGGCCCTTTTGGTACTTACGCCCGACCAGAAGTCGACGATGTGGATACTCGATCCCATAGCGCCCTGGCTGCTCAACCTCCACGCCCCCTTTTACGTATCTCTGCTCCTGGCCGGGATTCTCGCGGCTTTATTCGGATGGCTGATATCGCTTCCGATCCTGAGATTGGGGGGCGATTACCTGGGCATAGCGACGCTCGGCTTCTCCGAGATACTCCGCATACTCATAGCCAACCTCACTCCAATAACGAACGGCCCTATCGGACTGAAGGGCATACCGGCGCGCACCAACCTATGGGTGAGTTACGGCTGTCTTTTGTTATTTCTGGCGGCCGTGATACGCCTGATGAGGAGCAACTTCGGCAACGTGATAAGGGCGGTCAGGGACGACGAGATAGCCGCCAAGACAATGGGCGTTAACACGTTTCAGACGAAAGTGCTCGCGTTCACCATAGGCTGTTTCGGCGCCGGAGTCGGCGGAGCGCTGATGGGCAACATCATCACCACTATAGACTCTAAAATGTTTACGATCACTCAGACCTACAATATCCTGATGATCGTTGTGATAGGCGGCTTGGGATCGATTACCGGCAGCGTCCTCGGGTCCGTCATAATAACGACGATGCTCGAATGGCTGCGTTTCGTCGAAAACCCGATAACGATAGGCGCGTTCAAAATGGACGGCAAGCCCGGAATGAGAATGGTCATATTCTCCATACTCCTCGTGGCGGTGATAATTTTCAGGCGGGAGGGCATAATGGGCATGCGGGAATTCAGTTGGGACTGGGTGCT
>JAISDQ010000280.1 GCA_031264605.1 Synergistaceae bacterium
GCCCTCGACGTAGCGGCGTTCGATTATCCCGGAACGCTGGACAACTGACGCGGGGGCGTTACGGCAGGGGCGGTTATCGGGCGGGATACTCAGGACGCCGGCGAGCGCGAGTCCGGCGATTTTTTGGATAGCATCCGCTATTGACAGAAAAAAGCATATAGCGCGTAAAACCCCGATCTATTCAGCGATATTCTCAGAAAAACTCGTATCGTCCGTTTCCTGTGAAAATAGATTCGCCTCTTTTTTCATCGCCGGTTGTGCTCGAAGACCACGGTCAGTTTGGAAATAAAGAGAGTGCTTGGTAAAAGAATAATATTTATCGTAGATATCCTTAACCGCAAAAAGTCAAGGGTATTACTTTGAGAATGATATATATTCTTGAAGCCTTAGCGCCGCAATGATTTAACAGCTTAAAATCATTCCATAAGGAAACGCTATCAACATCTTAGATGTTATAATAAATTTACGATACGCACTAATCTCACTCATAAAAGAAGGTGAATTTTTTTAACTGTTTTGCGAGTGTGCGGCCGCAAAGGGGGCATTACGTTGAAGATTTCCTGTTCATTGAAGAAAATGTGGCTTTTGTTCCTGTTGTTTGCATTTGTATTATCGATCGCTCCAAGTACCGCTCACGCCGGAAAAATTGACGATATTCTCAAAACCGGAACCATTCGAATCGGCGTTGGACTCACCGGACCGCCGTCCGGCGGAAGAGACGCCAGCGGAAATCCGATCGGGTACGACCCCGACGTGGCGCGGTTGGTCGGCGAAGCGTTGGGCGTCGATGTCGAGTTTGTGGAGGTCACGGGGCAGAATAGAATCCCCATGCTGCTCTCAGACAAAATAGACATCATCCTTTGCACGATGACCGGCAACACGGAGAGAGCCAAGACGATGAACTTCTCCATACCTTATCTCCGCGCGGGAGTTAAAATCCTCGTCCGCAAGGACTCGTCCGTGAAGGATATTACAGACCTCGACGACCCGAGCAAAAAAGCTTCGGTTGGGCGCGGCACCACCGGAGAGCTGCTCATGAAAAAGCTCGCGCCAAAAGCCGAACTGCTTTACTCTGAAGAAGTGACCAGCCAGGTGCTGATGGTCAAGCAGCGCAAGGCCGACGCCGCGCTGGAGGACAGTATTCTCATAGACTATATCGCGTCGCGCGACGATGAACTGCTCTCTCTGCCGAAACAGTATACTTCCGATCCTCTCTGTATCGGCGTCGCCAAGGGCGATCTCGATTTCGTGCGCTGGCTCGACATGTTTGTCTCCAACTTCATTTCCAGCGGGCAACAGAGCGAACTGTACAAAAAATGGTGGGGTGTCGAGTACACGGGCGATTTTGTAACTCCCTGGTAGCCCGAAAACCGGATAAACTGAATCACCGAGTGTTCCTGACGCGAAGGGGTTGGCTCCGCCGCTCCTCGCGTCAGGATTATTGAGTTATATAATGTGATGGACAACGGAGGACTTGGCATTTGAGCAGTCTGTATTTCGGCGATGTATTCAAGAACGCGGACGTACTTTTACGGGGATTGGGAATAACGTTCCTCATATCGGTCGGAAGCCTTGTATTGGGGCTTATAATCGCTTTGCCGGTCGCCTTCATGCGAAATTCCCGCAGCGGATTGTTACGTTTCCCATCCTCGCTCTACGTCGAATTTTTCCGCAACACGCCATTGCTGGCGCAGCTTTTTTTCTTTTTTTACGGGCTGCCCGAACTGGGCATAAATACCAACGCGATTGTCGTCGCGATAATCGCTATCGGTCTCAATACCGGAGCGTACAACAGCGAGGTCATCCGCGCCGGTTTGCTGTCAGTGGATAAAGGTCTTATCGACGCTTCCTACGCGCTCGGAATGTCGCCGCTGCAATCCACGGTTTACGTCGTTCTGCCGAACGCGTTTCGCGTTGCGTTCAAACCGCTGTCGAGCACGTTTATCAACATGGTGCTTGGGACGTCGACGGCCGCGTCCGTCACCGCCAACGAGTTGATGAACAGCGCGGTAGTGCTTGCCGGAAACGTCTTCAGGCCGTTTGAGATTTACAGCACTATTTTCGTGGGCTACTGCCTGCTGACTTTCACGCTGTCATTTATAGCCAAATTTGCGGACTATCACCTGATTTCGAAACACGGTAAAATGAAGAACGCCTTGAAAAGTTCTGTGGGCGTAAGCGGTTAATATGGACGGCTCGCAGTTTTTTTTCACAGAGAAAGCAACCGAGCTTTCGTATCAGGATTTAATATTCATGCTCAACGCGGCTGGGACGACACTGGCGGCTACGCTTTTTTCGCTGCTGATCGGCACTCTCCTCGGTTTTATTCTGGGCATGATCACTACGTTTAAAATTCCGGTGCTGAACAAACTGCCGTATATCTTCATCGAACCGCTTCGCAACTCGCCGCTGGTGGTTCAGCTCTTCCTGTTATTTTATGGGCTGCCGATGCTGACAAAAATCAATTTCTCCAAATGGCAGGCCGCTTTCATCACTCTCGGATGCAACACCGCGGCTTTTATAGCGGTCATCGTCCACGCGTCGGTCGCGGCCATTCCCCAGCATCAGTGGGAGAGCGCCTACGCGCTGGGGCACTCGTACGCGTCGTCCTTCACGCACATAATATTCGGGCAGGCTTTCCGCATTTTCATCCCGCCCGCCCTGAACATATATATTTCACAGCTCCACACCTCGTCGCTGCTGTCGTTCATAGGATTTATGGAGATAACGCACGCCGGGTAGGTTCTGACGATCAGAACGCTCCGGCCGTTTTTGATATGGACGATCGTCTTAGTGCTTTATTTTTCGATTTCTTATCCGCTCTCTATTCTGGCAAAACGCCTCGAGAAACGTTTCGCTTTTATAACCGACGTACTGGTGGAGTGATAATATGGCTGTCATCGATATCAAAAACGTCACAAAAAAATTCGGCGATAACACGGTCTTAAACAACATCACGCTGGAATTGAACGATGAAATCTCCGCGATTCTAGGCCCGAGCGGCTCAGGCAAGAGCACAATGCTACGCTGCATCAACGGGCTCGAGCCAATTCAGCAGGGAGATATTTTGGTCGACGGCGTATCCGTCAAAACGCGGTCAAACCTGCGCAGGATACGCAAGACATGCGGCATGGTCTTTCAGCAGTTCAACCTATTTCCCAATCTCGACGTCATCCAGAACGTCACTTTGAGCCCAATTAAGATACTCGGGCAAAAACGTGCGTCAGCGGAAAAACACGCTCATTCTCTGCTGGAAAAGGTCGGTTTGCTGGAAAAAGCGCGCCACTACCCGGCTCAGCTATCCGGCGGCCAGCAGCAACGCGTGGCGATCGCCCGAGCGCTCGCGATGAATCCGAAAATTTTACTGCTGGACGAAGTGACATCCGCGCTCGATCCCGAGATGACCGCGGACGTGCTCAAAATATTGGAGTCGTTAGCGGGCGAGGGAACTACGATGATAATGGTAACGCACGAAATATCGTTCGCGCGGCGCGTGTCGAAGAGAATTCTGTTCATCGATCAGGGAAGCATAGCGGCGGATATGCCGACGGACGCGTTTTTCTCGGTCGACGATCAGCGAATCCAGAAGTTTTTACAACACGTAGGCTAGCGATGGGCTGTTTCGCGATAGCCGCCGGGAAACTCGCCAGCTCGACTGGACGCGTGACGGTCGGCCACAACGAGGATAATATCGGCGAGCTGATCATGCGGCATCACTACGTCACGCCGGACAAGTCCGAGTATTTTTTCGAGGAAGGCGCGGCCAAAATACCGCACGCGGACGGAGGATACGGGTTCTTTTGGACCGAAACGCTGCGCCCGGCTCCGGGCGAATCCTACGGCGACGCGTTTGTAAATGAAAAGGGACTGGC
>JAISDQ010000086.1 GCA_031264605.1 Synergistaceae bacterium
CGCGCATTCGATCACCGTTTTGAGGATGATTCCGACGGCGACGTTAAACGCCGGAACGGCGAATTTCCTCTCGTCGGCGACCGACAACAAATCTTTCATGTTCATCAACATATTGCGTACCCCCCCTGTAATTTAACCGCTCAGCGTATTATACCGCAGAGGCGCGAGCCGGAATTCCGTCCGAGCGGAGTTTTTTGCCGTTCAGAGCGTTTCCCGGATTTTTTCGAGTTCCCTGTACAGAACCGCGGCACGATATTGTTCATGGGGCGCTACGCCGGGCCGGAATCATGAATGTCCGGCCGGCGCGGAATTTTGCCAAACTCCTTCCGACAAACTCCTTCCGATTGTTTGACATACCGTAAGTCCGATGATAAAATTCACACATTCCGCAGGAAAGGGGACGCCCTGATGAGATTGTTCGGAAACGTGAGCGACGTCATTATAATAATTAGCAACGCGGCTCCCCCTCGCGGGATCGGCGTTTAAAGCCGTTTTAACCAGCGCGGGAAAGGAGCCCTTCTCAAAGAGGGGCTCCTTTTTTTGGCGCAAAAATATCTTCAGGCGTCATGTTTTCGATTTTTCTAATTTTTCAAGGAGGAGTGTTCATGGTGGACGTTTCGAGCGGCACTGTCGAGGTACGCTGGCACGGCAGGGGAGGACAGGGGGCCAAGAGCGCTTCGGCGATTCTGGCCGAGGTTCTGTTCGAAGAGGGAAAGCACGTGCAGGCGTTTCCCGAGTACGGGGCGGAGCGTCAGGGGGCTCCGATACGGGCTTATAACAGGATATCCAGCCAGCCCATCCGCAGAAGGTGCGGCGTGCGGAATCCTGACGTGGTGGTGGTCGTAGATCCGACGATGCTCGAAAGCGCCAATCCGAGCGAAGGGTGCCGGGACGACGCGGTTTATATCGTGAATACGCCGGCGGACGCGGATACGCTGCGGAGCCGCCTTGGAGTGCCGGGCTCGGCCACGGTACTCGCTGTGGACGCTACAGGGATTTCCATGGAGGAACTTGGCCAGAACAGGCCCAACGCCCCGCTTTTGGGCGCTCTGTCGCTTGTGTTCAGGGAAGCGCCGGCGGCGGCTTTCGCCGATCATTTCGCGAAAAAGATGAAATCACTGTCGCCAAAAGCTCTCGAGGCAAACAGGCGCGCGATAATGCGCGGAAGCGAGGAGGCGGTTTACGCATGAGCGGGCCTCTGAAATGCTGGCAGGAAATGCCTCTGGGCAACGTGGCCTTCGGGGCTTCCGCGCGCGAAGTCGAGACCGGGTTGTGGCGGAGTTCGCGCCCTTCGCTCGACGCGGACAAATGCGTCTCCTGCCTCAGATGCTGGGCGCAGTGTCCCGACGGCTCGGTGATCGCCGATTCCGGCTCGCGGGTGACCGGCTTCGACCTGTTTTTCTGCAAAGGCTGCGGCCTGTGCGCCCGCGTATGTCCCGTGGGAGCCATTTCCATGAGTCCCGAGTCGGCGTTTTCCGGCGGCGGGGCGTCCGAGAGCGGAAATCCCGGGAAGGTCGGTGAATTGCTTGTCGGCGCGTGAGGATGCCGGCTGCGTGATGACCAGCGGCAACCTGGCCTTCGCGGAAGCCATGAGACAGATAAATCCCGACGTAGTCGCGGCGTATCCTATCACGCCGTCGACGGAAATTCCGATGAAGTTCGCCGAGTTCGTCGCCAATGGGCTGGTCGACACCGAATTTATCGCCGTGGAGAGCGAACATTCGGCCATAACGGCCTGCGTCGCGGCGTCGGTATCCGGAGCGCGCGTCATGACAGCCTCCTCGGCCAACGGAGTGGCGCTCATGCACGAAATTTTCCCGATAGCGGCCTCCTTCAGGGCTCCTATCGTATTCGGACTCGTCAACAGGACTCTGGGCGCGCCTCTCAATATCCATTGCGACCACTCCGACAGCATGCCGGAACGCGATTCCGGGTGGATTCAGTTTTACTGCGAGGACGCGCAGGAGGTCTACGATACCGCGATTCTGTCGGTTCGCCTCGCCGAGCATCCCGACGTGCTCACTCCGGTTTTCGTCTGTCAGGACGGCTTCATCACCAGTCATTGCTACGAGGCGGTAGAGTTTCTGCCTGACGGCGCGGTCAGGAAATTCGCCGGGGAGAGGGAACCGCTTTACCCGCTCCTGGATGTCGATAACCCCGTCTCTTACGGCTCGTTCGTCACGTCCGAGGACTATTTCGAGATGAAGCGCGCCCAAATGGAAGGGCTTCGCCGCGCGAGCCGTGTCTGCGCGGAGCTGTCGCGCGAACTCGCGGCCTTTACGGGGAGGGAGTACGGGGCTGTGGAGCGTTACATGACGGACGACGCCGAATACGTCATCGTGATAATGGCATCCGCCGCGGGGGTGGCGAAGGACGTTGTCGATACGCTGCGCGGCAGGGGCATAAAAGCCGGCTGCCTGCGCGTGCGGATGTTCCGGCCGTTTCCCGCCGGCGAGGTCGCCTCCGCGCTCGGCGGAAAACGCGCCGTTGCCGTCCTCGACAGGAGCGTGTCCCCCGGCGGGACGGCCCCGCTGGCGGCCGAGGTTCGTTCGGCCCTGTACGGCCTGCC